>DYHC01000093.1:2147-7650 GCA_020724325.1 Melioribacter roseus | reverse complement strand
GATGGTGGACTCAGCGTAAAAAATGTTTTCAAGTTTAATATGAGTAAGAATACAAAAAAAGCAAATGCAGCATTCACCGGACTGGGTAAATCAAAAAGAATTCTGCTCGGTGATACTCTTATAGAGAATTATTCACGCGACGAAATAGAGACGGTAATTGCCCACGAACTCGGGCATTATAAAAAGAAACACATCATCAAAAATATAATAATAAGCACAGTAACGAGCTTTGTTACATTTTACTTAATTTCAATTCTCTATTCTTTTTCGCTCCCTTTTTTTGATTTTGATTCAATTACAAGAATCTCTGCATTACCTTTATTGGCATTATGGGGAACTATAATCAGTCTTATAATTACTCCCGTTTCCAATTTTATTTCAAGAAAGTTTGAGTATGAAGCAGACAGATACGCTGTGGAATCAACAAGCAAAAAGGAAGCATTTATAAATACTCTTGATAAATTGACGGATCAAAACCTTGGTGATAGAGAACCACATCCATTTATTGAATGGTTCTTTTACAGTCATCCATCAATTAAAAAACGTATTGAAGCAATTAGGAATATTGGATAGAAGTTTATTTTTATGATTATATTTAGGCAGTAGAAAGAAGATAATCGAACTGCTAATGCTGAACAGGTTAAAAACCATATCTATATTTCTTTTGGCTATTGCAATCTCCGGTTGCTCATTCGATTCACCTGCTCCTACTCAATCTGCCGATACTCCGTTAAAACCAACCTCGCCATCCGATCGGTTTACGCCTAATACACCTACTCCAGCAGATGGCGCTCTTAATCAATTGCTCTTTGTTACGCTAAGATGGGAATGCGACAATGCTTCCAGTTTCGATGTTTATTTAGGAGAAACTAATCCACCGCTAGTAAGATATTCAACAACACAAAGTAAATCCTATACAACTCCACCGCTTAAGTACGAAACAAAATATTATTGGCGGATTGTAGCTAAAGGTACAGACGGAGTAACACGCACCGGACCGGTGTGGAGTTTTACAACTATTCCATCAACCTCTTCTACGGTTAATGGATATGCATTGAAATTACACCGGACAGAAACCAGATTACCAAATACGGTTGAACTTGTTTTTCAGGTACTGGACTTAAATGGAAGCGGTGTTACCAATTTGCAATTAACCGATTTTGAAGTTTTTGAAGATGAACTTCCACTCTCTATTGCCGAATCCGGTTTAACAATTGTAAAAAGACCAACAACACCGTACAAATTGAAAACCGTAGTTATGCTCGATAATAGTAGAAGCATTGAAAATGAACTTAACATTATCAGAAATTCTGCAAAGCAGATTATAAGCGGAATAAGACCAAATCAGTACGTCGCGCTCTATCAGTTCTCTGATAAGGTTGTTTTAATGAGCGATTTTACTCAAGATATAGATGCACTTAAAAATCTAATAGATAATAATTATCTACTTGGCGTAAGAAGTACTGACTTTTATGGAGCAATGAAAATTGGTGCTTTAAGGTGGATTGATAATGCAACAATGGATAGTATTATTCAAGGATGCATGATTTTTATTTCTGATGGCGAAGATACTCAGAGTTCTACTTCACTTGCACAGGGGCTTTATGCTGTTCATAATAAGTTGGTTTATTCAATTGCTGTTGGACCGGCTGTTCAACCAGAAATTATTAATGCATTCAGTACCGGTGGAAGTTTTAAACCGGGTCAAGAGAATGAAATAATTAAAAGATTTATCGAGCTGGAAAATTCCGTTGTTAAAACCGCTAATAGTTTTTATGTGCTTACTTATAATAGTCCGAAAAGGGGAAATAAGGATCGTTCGTTAAAAGTAAGAATAAAAAATAATCCTTACCAGGGAAGCGCATCATTCATATCAACCAAATTCAATAGTGCCGGATTCAATTAAGATTTTTGAGGTATCATTATGTCTATTTCGATTGACGAAGTAAAATACATTGCTAACCTATCCAGACTTAGTTTCGATGAAAAAGAACTGCAAGATTTTACAAATCAGTTTAACGATATTTTATTATTCTTCGAAAAATTGAACGAACTAAATACAGATAATATTGAGCCATTATCGCATCCAATATCCAACACAAATGTTTTTAGAGAAGATGAAATAGCTCAATCTATTGAATGTAAAGAGGCAGTTAAAAACACACTTTACAGTAACGATGAATTTTTCATAGTACCAAAGGTTATCAATCAATAACTTCTTCTTAAGACTCATAGATGATAATAGGAATTATACCTGCACGTTTCGCATCAACCCGGCTAATGGGAAAACCGCTTGCAGATATTGGCGGCAAACCAATGATTCAGCACACTTACCAAAGTGCAAAGAAATCTAAATTGCTTGACAAAGTTGTTATTGCAGTAGATGACGACCGGCTTTATAAGGTTGCCAAAAATTTTGGTGCAGAAGTTTATATTACTCCGCAAAATGTTGCAACCGGTTCAGATCGTATTGCAATTGTTGCAGAAAAAATTCAGGATGCATCTATAATCGTAAACATTCAGGGAGATGAACCTTTTATCAAAGGAAAGATGATCGATGAAGCAATTGAGCCTCTTCTATTTGATAAGAAGGTAAGTGTTTCTACACTCGCAAAAAGAATTACGAGTGTTGAAGAAATGAAATCTCCTTCGGTTGTAAAGGTTGTTTTCGATTACAATAATTTTGCATTGTACTTCTCGCGTTCTCCAATTCCATTTGCAAGAGACGCAAGGACAAATCTTCAAAGGATTGAAAACACCGAAATGTATAAACATATCGGTCTATATGTTTATCGCAAAGAAGCTCTTCTTAAATTCACTGCATCTAAACCTACTGATTTGGAACAGACGGAAAAATTGGAGCAGCTTCGATTTCTGGAATATGGGTTTAAAATGAAAATTGTTGTTACGGAGATTGACAGCTTATCGGTTGATACTCCTGCAGATCTTGAAATTGCTAGAAAATATTATGAAAAAGTTGCAAGACCTTTAGAAAAGTCGCGCCGTTAAAATTTATTGTAAACTATAAACCTGTTATTTACCCTTTAATATAAAGCAGCAAACAACCGTCACTCAATAAACGGATAAATTGTATTTGGGCTAAACTGATATTATTTTTAAAACGTAAAGAAAAAAATAATGAGAATAAACAGGAACAAAATGGAAAATAAAATTAGAGTTTTAGTGGCAAAAGCCGGATTAGATGGGCATGATAGAGGTGCTAAAGTTGTAGCTGCTTCACTTAGGGATGCCGGTATGGAAGTTATTTACACAGGTTTACGTCAAACCCCGGAAATGATTGTTGAAGCGGCAATTCAGGAAGATGTTAATGCTATCGGTATTAGTATTTTATCAGGCGCACACATGACTATCTTTCCCCGTATCCTTAATTTGATGAAGGAAAAGAAAGTTGATGACATTCTGCTTTTTGGCGGAGGAATTATTCCTGAAGATGATCTTAACAAATTAAAAGAAATGGGTGTTGGTGAACTATTTACACCAGGTACTTCTACAACAGACATTGTCAATTTCTTAAAAGATTGGGTTGCAAAAAATCCCAAAAAGTAAGTAGTAATATCGAGCAGAAAAGACTTCCTTTGCGTGGTCTTTTGTTGAGATTTCTTTCTGCTTTTATAATGCTATTCTTTATTTATTTTTGAATCGTACTAAATGGATTTTTAATGCCATACAAAAAGCGTATCAGAATTATTTTTCTTGATATGATGCGGGCACTCGCCGTATTGATGATGGTTCAAGGACACACTATCGATACTTTTTTAGCAGGTGAATACCGTACTTTAGATTCCCCTCTTTTCAGCGTCTGGTTTTCAATAAGGGGTTTTACTGCACCTATTTTTATGTTTACTTCTGGTGTGGTGTTTACATTTTTACTTTTCTCTAACAATGAATTGTTTTTTCAGATTCCCAGAGTTAAAAAAGGGATTAAGAGAATTGTAATTCTGGTTCTGATTGGTTACTTACTTAGATATCCTACTTATACTGTTCTTGATTTTAGCGGCGTTAGACACGATCAATGGATCGGTTTTTTTACCGTTGATGCATTACATTTAATTGGATTTGGACTGTTTTTTATTCTTATATCAGCCTTTTTAGCAGAGAAAACAAAAATAAGCAGCCGGCTGATATTTTTATTGGGTGCACTATTTTTCTTCTTAATGTTTTCAACTACTGAAAAAATTAATTGGGCTAATTATTTGCCGATACCTTTCGCTGCTTATTTATATCATGGAACCGGTTCATACTTCCCTTTATTCCCTTGGGTTGGTTATGTTCTTTGCGGAGCTTATTTAGGCAGCTATCTTGCACACAATCCAGCTGCTTTTACTACTGTTAAATTTTCTAAACGTTTGTTTATTATTGGGTTATCTTTTCTGGCATTTTCCCAAATCGTGGAATTGCTTGAGGATTTACTCTACAAGAGGGAAGAATTTTGGACAGACAACCTATATGTTATAACCATGAGATTAGGTTGGGTAATTTTATTAAACAGTTTAATGTCGTATGTTGCCTTGAAATTAAAAACCATTCCGGAATTTATTAAACAGGTGGGCAGACATACTCTGCTGGTTTATGCAGTACATGTAATTATTTTATATGGAAGTGCATGGACTCCAGGATTAAGTTATATTTATTTCATGAGAATGGATCTTTTCAGCTCGCTTATTTCTGCCGTAATAATGGTAATTATTATGGCGTTAATGGTAATGGGATTAGAAAGATACAAACTGATAAGAAAAAATAAATTTGCGACGTCAGAAATTTAATAGGGTTTACTTTGAAGAAAAGGACAGATAATTTAGATCCCGTTGCTTCCGAAGAAGAAAAGAAAATTGAACAATCAATTCGTCCTCAAACATTTTCTCAATTTACAGGACAATCTAAGATTACAGATAATCTAAAAGTGTTTATTGGTGCGGCAAAAAAAAGAAAAGATAGTTTGGATCATGTTTTACTTACCGGGCCTCCAGGACTTGGTAAAACGACACTTGCCCATATTATAGCGAATGAACTTGGAGTTAAAATTAAAATATCTTCAGGACCTGTTTTAGAAAAACCGGGTGATTTAGCAGGTATCTTAACGAATCTTGAAGAGAAGTCGGTTCTTTTTATTGACGAAATTCACCGTTTGAGTCCTGTTGTTGAAGAATATCTCTATTCTGCTATGGAAGATTACAAACTGGATATTATGATTGATAGCGGTCCAAGTGCAAGAACTGTTCAGATTAAACTTCCCAAATACACATTGATTGGAGCCACTACTCGTGCCGGCTTATTAACCGCACCGTTAAGAGACCGGTTTGGCATTAAATCGAGGCTCGATTATTATGAAGCCGATCTCATAAAAAAAATAATTAACCGTTCCGCTAATTTACTTGACATCAAAATTGAAGAAGAGGCAGCAATAGAATTAGCCAAGAGATCGCGCGGTACACCGCGAATTGCGAACCGATTACTTAGAAGAACACGCGACTTTGCAGACTAT
>DYHC01000093.1:1869-2137 GCA_020724325.1 Melioribacter roseus | reverse complement strand
ACAAATCTACTATTGATACCCTTATTGCCAAAAAAGCACTTACCGCCCTCGAAGTCGATGAATTTGGATTAGATGAAATGGACAAAGAAATTATTCTTACGATCATAGAAAAGTTTAACGGTGGACCGGTTGGGCTTAACACCTTATCAGTTGCAGTTAATGAAGATTCCGGTACAATTGAAGAAGTATACGAACCGTTTTTAATTCAGCAGGGATTTATTCAAAGAACTCCAAGAGGAAGAGAAGCAACCGATCTAGCTTATGTAAG
>DYHC01000093.1:0-1859 GCA_020724325.1 Melioribacter roseus | reverse complement strand
TATAAACGGTTTAATAAAACACGCGGTAAAATTAAAGATCAGGAAAGTTTTTTTAATTAGGCATGGACTTCTGAAAAATTCAGATGCTATTTCTCAGTCGCTTCGCTCCTTAGAAATGACACTTCAAATCCCGCAAAGCGGAATGAGAAATGACAAGCGATATTTTTCATAAGTTGCTAGGTACTTGTAATGGTTGAAGTAGGAAAAATAAAAATTGGCAACGGACTTCCGTTTGTTTTAATTGCCGGTCCCTGCGTTGTTGAAAATGAGTTAATCACTTTATCTACTGCAGAGAAGATTAAAAAGATTACAACCGAGTTGAACATTCCTTTTATCTTCAAATCGAGTTATAGGAAAGCTAACCGGACAAGTATTAAAGCATTCTCAGGTCTCGGAATGAATGATGCGATAAAAATCCTAAAAAAAGTAAAAGAACAGCTCAACGTTCAAATACTAACAGATATACATATTGAAGAAGAAATTAAATCGGCTTCGGAAGTTGCCGATGTATTGCAAATACCGGCTTTCCTTTGCAGACAGACCGAGCTTTTAGTTGCTGCCGGTAATTCGGGCAAGACTGTAAATATAAAGAAAGGTCAATTCCTTGCACCGGAAGATATGAAACATGTTGTAGAGAAAATTGAATCTACCGGTAATAATAAAATTCTTCTTACCGAACGAGGAACTACGTTTGGATATCATAACCTTGTTGTTGATATGCGCGGATTAGAAACAATGAAAGAATTTGGTTATCCTGTTATTATGGATGCTACTCATTCTGTTCAAATTCCGAGTCAGGGCGGTGTTAGCGGTGGAGACCGCAAGTTTATTCCAGCTATTTCTAAAGCTGCAGCCGCAGTAGGAATTGCAGGACTGTTTCTGGAAGTGCATCCTGAGCCGGACAAAGCTTTAAGCGATGCTGCCAGCCAGCTTCCGCTTTCGTCTCTGAAAGAGCTGCTTATTACTATTAAAGAAATTGATTCGATAGTAAAAAAATGAAAAACTATCTGTCTGCAATTCTTAAGGAAATTAATCTTTTTTTGTTCGATCTTGATGGAGTTCTTGTTCATAATAATATATTAACTGATGAACAGATTTATGAATTTATTAATGAGATTAAAAACTTTTCTAAAGAATTATCCCGGCTGGGTTTATCCTTCGGAATTGTAACAGCACGTAATGAAGATCAATTGATAATTGCACTTAGTAAAATTGAAAATATCATTGTAATTTCATCTACACTTGAAAAAGTAAAAGCGGTAGATGAATTACTTTCCAAACTCTCATTAAATTACAAAAATGTATTCTATGCCGGTGATGAAGTTTTGGATTTACCTCTTTTATCAAAAGTTGGATTGCCGGCAACTACTTACCGGGCTAAAAGAGAAGTAAAAAGATCGGTTAAATATGTATTTAAAGGTTCTAATATAAGTTCTATTTTAAGTGAACTATTAGTTTTAATTAAGAACCTCTCTAACTCAAAATAAAATTTAGAGGAAACGTGTCTGAAGAGAAAATTATATCGAAGGGTAAAGAGATTATTAGCATTGAAGGGAATGCTGTTCTAAATCTTATGGACAGCATCGATAAAGAATTTGTTAGGGCTGTAAATGTAATTCTAAATGCCAAAGGTCGGGTGGTTTTTACCGGCGTTGGTAAGTCCGGTATTATTGCAAGAAAAATTGTAGCTACAATGAACTCGACCGGTACTGCTTCAATATTTTTACATCCTACGGATGCTTTACATGGTGACTTAGGCATGGTTAGAAAAGATGATATAGTAATACTGATTTCAAAAAGCGGACATACGGAAGAACTGATTCAATTAATTCCGATGCTTAAGCGGATTAATGTAGTTT
>DYHC01000092.1:3241-7666 GCA_020724325.1 Melioribacter roseus | reverse complement strand
AGGGAGATGATTCCATTGCCAAATTGGTTTTAGTTTAGCATCTGAAAAATCATCGCACCGTTCGTATGGAGCTTTGGGATTAGAAGTAAAACCAGTATTTGGTTTAACCCATGTACGTGGTGTTCGGGTAAGATTGCCGGGTAATCCGAAATAGGGCAATCCATTCTCCCAGGTAACCGGCGACAAACATAAAAGTCTTCCTACAGAGTTATGGTCCATCATAGAAAATCCCCACCACTCACCGGTTTGTGTTTGTACAATTCCTCCTTGATGAAGCGGTATGCAGCCGACGTGGTTTTCAGGAGGAGGAACAACAGTAAATTTTTTTTCCTTTTCAGAATAAGGTAACCGCCATCCCGTACCTATTCCTAAATTTTCTTCTGCACTAATTGTTGTAATTTCATATGGTCCGTAAGGATTATCAGCGCGGGCGCATACATGGTAGCATACCGGATCCCAGTTTGTTATTGTAATAAAATATTTTCCGTTTATTTTGTAGAAGTGGCTTCCTTCGCCAGCTCCGCTCCCTTTTGGAATAATTATTTTCTCGGTTCCTTGTTTGATATCTTTGAAATCTTCAGTTAATTCTGCTAATCTTATTTCGTCATAACCCCATACTACATAAACTTTTCCGTCATCGTCAAAGAGTACTGAAAGATCATGTAGTGAAACATTCATTTCGGAATGTGTCCATGGTCCGGACGGATTAGCAGCAGAAAAGAACTGTGTCTTTTTCCTGTTTACATTAGACCAGATATAAAACGTTCCATTATGAAAACGAAAACAAGGCGCCCATATTCCCTGTCCATATATTTCCTTCCCTTCTTCTAATCTAAACTCCGGACCCAAATCCAATTTTTCCATTGCATAACTGAGGAATCTCCAGTTAACCAAATCTCTTGAATGTAAAACAGGAAGACCAGGCATTGAGTGCATAGTTGTTCCGGTTAAATAATAATCGTCGCCTACACGAATTAAATCTGGATCGGAGAACTCATCAAAGAAAATTGGATTTGTATATGTTCCGTTTCCGTTATCTGCTCTCCAAGTTTTTCGCTGCTCCGAAAGACTTTGTCCTGTTGAATTGACAACCAGCATTATTAAATAAAACAAAGAGACATTGAACAATTTCATTATATCGCTTCCACAATTATTTCATTTTAATTTTTGCGAAGTATTTATTCGTAATTGTATAGTTCTACTCTTTGAATAGAGAAATCATTTACAAATGCCCGAACATGTCTGCCTTGATGTGTTTGATCGCCATTCATGTGACGTATAACTTTCCATTTACCGTTTTTCAATTTCCCTTCGTCAACTTTTAATAAGCCTACAGTTAGTTGAGGATTTTTTATATTCTTGAAAGTAATTACAAATCCAGACCCGGCTACATAAAATTCATTTTCTTTTGTTTGAACTATTATTGCGCCAGATGTTTCCCATGTTTCATTTTTTGAATTAGCTTCGTATCCAAGAGTGTAACTATGTTTTACAGTAAACTCGTAATCACCAAGCGTAAAAATATTTTCTTTAGTTTCTTTATCGAATAGAACGCCATCAATTCTTTTCTGACCGTGATTAGCTGTAATAATGGGCGTTAGCTGGTTTATCAAATTATAAATTTTCCCGATCGGTTCTTTTTCTGGATGATCGGTCGACTCAATAGAAAATGGCGAGAACCCGATTGCCTCGTAATGTCCAATTACAAACGCCGCTTTAGCTGCAACTGTATTGTTGAACTCGTGTTCCGGAATGAAGAGAGGATTACCCTGGCGCGTGTAGAGATCGCACCAATGTTTAATGTTAGGGAAATAAAAATCTGGAGATAAAAAATCGATTGATGGAGCGCCGGCTTTCCAAACATCCATTAAATGTGGTAACGGTCCGCCGCTCGGATAACCCGAACCTGGTAAACGACCCGGACGATTTAATGCCGCATTAACAAACATTGGAAGCGGATAAATTGATTTTCCAGCTTCTGCAATTGCATTTGCAAATTTTGCATAATACCATGCTATAAAAATTTCATCTGTATGGTATCCTTTTCCAAAAATTTCTTCCCACGTGCCGGATTCTTTATAACCATTCTTTGCCCATACTGCCTCGAATTCCGGGACAAGAATATTCTTGTTCTTTATTAAGTAATTAATAAATTCGCTTGGAACTTGTTCTTCAAATTTTTTATTTGCAAGCGGGTGATAGTCTCTTGCAGAAGGAAGCATCCCGATCTCATTCTCCGGCTGAATCATTATTATTGTTTGTTTATCATTATCTATCTTTTTAACATGTTTCATCAACTCTTTGAATGCGTTTAAATCTGCTTTAAGATTTTCTTCACTGAATGGAGTTAGTATTTCATGACTTCTCCCCTTTTCATCCTTTATTCGCGGAAAGCGGTTCTGATCTTTTTTAACCCATGCCGGTGCATGGCTTGACATACTATTTTTCCATGAACCAAACCAAAGTAAAATTAATTTCAGGTTATTTTTCCTTGCTTCGTTTATTAACAAATCGTACAAAGCAAAGTCGAATTTCCCTTCAATCGGTTCAATCAATTCCCAATAAACAGGAACAAGCAGCGTGTTCAAATTCATTGCTGTTAATTTCGACCAGATCGGTTCCATATACTCATAACTTGTAAAAGAGGAATTACCAAGTTCTCCTCCTAAAACTATGAACGGTTTACCGTCAACTATTAATTGTGTAGTAGAGCCTTTTTTTGATAAGTGCGGAAGGGTTGTCGAGATCCTATTCTGTGCGTTTATTGTGATACACACAAGCAGAAGGAGAATAATTTTTTTCATATTTCTATCCTTGTTTGTATTTGTAAAACGTAATTCAAAATTTGGCGAAGTATATTTCTACGATATAATTTATGTCTATATGATTGTTTAAGATTTTTTATACGCAGGAGAAAGATGATTAATTTTTATTTCAATCTATATTCGATTTTATTTGATGATTTGTTATTTGCTAATATAACAATCAAATTAATGCGCGCAAGTGAAATCGATTTAGCTGTTAAAATATTTTTTTCTTACTGATTATCTCAGACGAATTGAAAAAACAAATTATTTATTGAACTTGTCATCAAATAATAAAACCAGCGGTACTTAACTTATGTTGAAGATATTTTTTCTGTTTTTACTATTTTTGAATCAATATTTAGAAAATATTTGGAAAGGTTTTATGTCTACAAAAACAGAGTTAGCAGTAATTGGCGGCGGACCCGGCGGTTATGCTGCTGCATTTCTGGCAGCAGATCTTGGTATGAATGTAACATTGATAGATTTAGAAAAAAATCCTGGCGGCGTTTGTTTATACCGCGGATGTATTCCCTCAAAAGCTTTGCTGCATGTTGCTAAACTTATTCACGAGGCAGACGATGCTAAAAAATGGGGTGTGGAATTTGGAGAGCCGAAGATCGATATAAATAAACTTCGCGATTTTAAAAACGGTGTAGTTAATAAATTGACCGGAGGACTTGGGCAGCTTTGCAAACAGAGAAAAGTGAATTATATAAATGGAAGGGCATCGTTCGTAAATTCTAATACTCTATCGGTTGATATGCCCGATGGAGCAGCAGAAGAAGTAATTTACGAGAAGGCAATTCTTGCAACCGGGTCTGTTCCTGCCACAATACCAGGATTTCCAACAAACTCTCCACTTGTAATGGACTCTACCTCGGCACTCGATATTATTGACATCCCTAATAAATTATTGGTGATTGGAGGCGGTTATATCGGACTTGAGTTAAGCACTGTCTATGCTTCTCTCGGAAGTAAAGTTACCGTTGTAGAAATGCTGCCCGGATTATTGCCCGGAGCTGACCGCGATATGGTTGCCGTTTTGGAAAAAAGATTGAAAAAAATTCTTGATAAAGTTTATACAGAAACTAAAGTAGCCGAACTGAAAGTTAACGGCAGTTCTATTGCTGCTAAGCTGGAGGGAAAGAATGTTTCCGAGACCGAACAGATATTTGATAAAGTCTTAGTCGCTATCGGAAGGAAAACTGTTACTTCTCAATTAGGATTAGAAAACACAAACGTAAAAGTTAATAAGCAAGGATTTGTTGTTGTGGATAAGCAATTGAAAACTGACGATGCGAGTATTTATGCAATTGGAGATATAGTTGGCGGAGCAATGCTTGCTCATAAAGCGGCGGCTGAAGGTAAGGTTGCCGTAGAAGCTATTCTCGGTAATAAAGCAGCTTTCGAGCCGAATGCGATTCCTGCTGTTGTCTTCACGGACCCCGAAATTGCATGGACGGGTTTAACAGAAACCGAAGCGCGCGAAAAAGGAATTAAAGTTGAAGTTGCAAAATTTCCATGGAGCGCCAGCGGACGCGCCGCAACGATGGACAGAAACGATGGAATGACAAAACTTATTATCGAACCCGGAACAGAAAGGATCCTTGGCGTTGGT
>DYHC01000092.1:0-3231 GCA_020724325.1 Melioribacter roseus | reverse complement strand
GAAGGCACGCTCGCAATTGAAATGGCTGCCGTTGTAAAAGACCTTGAGCTTACAATACATCCGCATCCAACCCTTTCGGAAACAATGATGTTTGCTGCCGAACTTTTCTATGGACACGCAACAGATATGTATAGACCTAAAAGGAAACAGTAGATTTGTTAATATATACACACTGTAAAAATATAGGGAACTTACTAGACCAAACAAGTAGTTAAAGAACAAATGAAAATTAAATTAATATATATACTTGTTTTATTCCCATTACTCCAGGGTTATGCTCAAAACTATGATTGGGTCCGGCACGATTCACTTGTTAAAGCCGGCATTCATCAAATTTATGGAATAGAATTAGACAAAGCTGAAAAAACTTTTGATGTGGTTTTAGTAGAATACCCAACTCATCCATCATGATAACATGGTGGCGTATTCTTTTAGATCTTGAAAACGAGAGCTTGGATCAAAAATT
Source organism: Melioribacter roseus (assembly GCA_020724325.1). Classification (GTDB taxonomy): domain Bacteria; phylum Bacteroidota; class Ignavibacteria; order Ignavibacteriales; family Melioribacteraceae; genus DSXH01. The sequence continues at coordinate 2,765 of DYHC01000092.1, read as the reverse complement.
CTACGATCAGCTCGAAGAAGTAATAGACATGTGCGATGATATACTCGATAAGAATAAAAGAAATATTGACGCTATGTTTTTCAAAGGTGGTGCGCTTGGGTTTAGAGGGCAGCTTCTTGGCATCCGCGAAAGCTGGTTTAAAGCCGCTCTCGACGGCAAAGACGGTCTGAGCATGGTTTTCAAATCTTACGAGGTGGATCCAAAAAACGTGGACGTGCAGCTTGGATTCGGAATTTATCATTACTATGCAGAGGTAATTCCTCAGCGTTTTCCTGCAGTAAAACCGTTTATGATTTTCTTCCCTAAAGGCGATAAAAATAAGGGTCTTAAAGAACTTGAGTATGTCGCTTTGAACGGCAGATATACTCTTATTGAATCACGCCACTTTCTGCAGAAACTTTACTTCCAGTTCGAAGAGAATATGGAGGAATCACGTAGATGGGGAAGAATATTGTTAAGAGATTTTCCGAACAATCCAAATTTCCAGAAATACTATGGACTTACATTTGTAAAGGAAAATAATTATCCTGAAGCTGTTAAAACGTTTAAGGATATTTTTAATAAAGCACAAAAAGGTTTACCGGGTTACAATAAACGTTTTAAAAGAGAAGCATCTTATTACATCGGGCAGGAATTTAAAAACCGCGACGCTGCCGATTCAGCAGCATACTACTTCGAAATTTCCGAAAAACTTTCAAGAGAACTTGATAAAGAAAAAGAATCCGGTTTTTTGATTAATACCGTTTTGTATCTCGGGCAATTGTATGATATGATGGGTCACCGCGATAAAGCGATTAAGTATTATAATGAAGTACTCAAACTTAGAGAAAGAAACAATTCCCACAAGCTTGCTAAACAATATCTAAAAACACCCTATAGAAGATAATTGAGAATTTTCTAACGGATTGGTACCCGACTATGTGCGGGTCTTTTAGCACAACACTTCAATTGAAGCACCAAAGTTCAAATTTAGCCATTAGTTTCATACGAAGGACTTCTCAGTGCATTTCGCCAAACCCTTGTTAACGGTTCGGGCTTCTCTAAATGCAAAAAGGTTATTACCTGATGTATTAACCTTTTTAGTATAGTTTGCACTGTCGTTTTATTTCTTTACGCATAGCATTCCTTGTGTCCCAAAGTTTGTGTAAAGTCCATTCATAATTTGTTCAAGGTGTTCGTTGTATTTCTGAATGTAGTCTGCCATACCAATAAAATCAACAACGGTGCGGAATGGTTTTTCTCCCTTGGGTTTTTCAATTAGTTCGGCAAAAGCGTCCGCAACTTTTTGCGGGTCTTGCTGCGGGTTATTTTTAAGAACATTTTCGAAATTGTGAAGTGATGCTTCAGGCACTTTTGCAAAATCACCGTAAGTCAATTCACGGCTTTTATCGCTTGGTCTTAACAGGTTGTCGGAAAAAGATGTTGGATAACCACCCGGCTCAACAATGCAATTCTCTATTCCAAAGTTTGAAAGTTCCACTCTGTAGTTTTCAGCTAATGCTTCCAATGCCCATTTCGAAGCCTGATAAGCACCATAAAATGGCAATGCTATTCTTCCAAGTAAGCTGGAAGTGTAAACAATAATCCCGTCATTCTTTTGACGGAAATACGGAATTACAGCCCGGTTCATACGTTGAACGCCAAAAACATTGATGTCAAAGACTTTTTGAAAATCTGCGAGTGTAAAAAACTCCTGCATTCCAAGAACTCCTAAGCCCGCATTGTTTATCAAAACATCCAACCCGTTAAGAACTGATATGGCAGTTTCCACTCCGGTTGTTACACTTGTATCATCTGTAACATCAATTTCAAGCACTTTTGCCCCTGCATTTCTTAGCTCGGCTGCAGCATTTTTGTTTTTGCCTTTAATGTCACGCATTGAAGCAGCTACTTGATGCCTTTTTTGTAGTAATCTTATTACGGTTAATTTTCCGAACCCGCCGCTGGAACCTGTAATTAATATTTTCTTTGTCATAACCCATTGAAATTTGTTGGTGAAAATTTACGTATAGATTATGGTTTAGTTATGGTGAGAAGTTCAGATTATTTGGTGAGAAGTTCAGTTTTTAAATTAAGTTCACGAAATTGTTTAGGTGTTGTTCCTGAATAACGCTTAAAAAACTTGGTAAAATTGGAAGGGTCAAATGTTAATGTCTGTGCAATATGCGAGATTGGTTTATTGGTTGTCAGTAAAAGTTCTTTTGAAATTTCTATCAGGCGTGCCTCATAGATGTCGCAAGGAGATTTTCCCAACACTTCCTGAATTGTGTTGCTCAAATGTTTTGGGTGAATAAACAACAGCTTTGCCAAATCATTTATTTGAAAAATCTTTTCGGCTTTCCCGTTTTTCAGGTCTGTCAGATGCTTGTCAAGTTCTTGAAGATATTGAGCAACTATTTCCTTTTGTCTTACCGATACTTTGTTTTTTTCTGATGTCATGCTGTCAATGCCGGTTAAAAACAACAATAATTTATTTTAGAAAAATCTATCTATCAGGATAATTTGAAAAAGCAATTCGATTTCGAAAGCTAACTTTATAATTAGAACAAAGCCGCTTTGAAAAACAGTTTACTCCGCAGAAGTTTTGCGGGGCCGTCCGGTTGAGTCCACCATTACAGCGTTGCTTTAAATCTCTTATTTAATGAACTTACCATTCACTTAACAAGCAGTATGATCCCGCAATGCGGGACGCACTGGTGCTATTTGCCCATGGTTGAGTATTGTTCCGATGAGTTTTGTATCTCTTATTGGTGGTCTCACTTACA
>DYHC01000091.1 GCA_020724325.1 Melioribacter roseus | reverse complement strand
AAATGCAAATCTTGCTAATGCATTTCTTGAAGGGTTTGAAACTTTTTCTCTGCTTTCAAAAATTCCGGTTATTTCCAAGATTGCTAATTATATTCCGCGTCCCAATTGGAGTCTAAACTGGACTGGGTTAGAGAAATATTCTTTCTTAAGTTTTGCCAAGCGTGTTACGTTGCAACATACATATACATCCAACTATAGCGAAGGATGGAAAATTAATCCCGATGGTTTGCAGGAAGTTCAATCGCAAAGAATAGATTACGGATTCCAGCCGTTGCTTGGAATGACAATGCAATTCGAAAATCTTTTCGGAGGCAATCTTTCAAGCACAATTAGATTCTCTTCTAAATCTGCTTTCAGTCTGGGTGCTTCAACAAGAAATATAACCGAGTCATTTAATCGCGATATCAATATTTCTGCTACTTATACTAAATCCGGTTTCGAATTACCTCTATTCGGTATTTCACTAAAGAATGATCTTGAAATTTCATTCTCCTACACCAGCGGTAAAACCTCAAGCTTAATTTATGAAATGGATAACTTTAAGGAAGAAGGTAAACCACAGGAAGGCAAAACAAATACTACTATAGAACCGCGAATTAAGTATGTGATGAGTGCGAAAGTTACTTTATCCATTTTCTACAGAAGAACAAGTATTGAACCCGAAGGTGCTTCAAGAATTCCGCCTACTGTAACCAACGAAGCCGGAATTGACCTTCACATTGCCATTCAGTAAAATTGAACATTAGCTTCAGGGTAGAATGAAACGAAACAAAATTTTATGGGTTGATGACGAAATAGAATTGCTCCGTTCTCATATCATTTTCCTTAATGAAAAGGGATACGATGTTGATACGGTTACAAACGGCGAAGATGCAATTTCCCAAGTAAAAAATAAATCCTTCGATCTTATCTTCTTAGATGAAATGATGCCGGGATTGGGTGGAATTGAAACGCTCGCTCAAATAAAAGAAATACAACCGAACATTCCTGTTGTTATGATTACAAAAAGCGAAGAAGAATCTCTTATGCATGATGCAATTGGAAGTAAGATAAGCGACTATCTAATTAAGCCCGTTCTCCCTTCGCAGGTCTTAATGGTATGTAAAAAGCTGCTCGAAAGTAAAAAAATTTCTGTTGAATATGCTGCTAAGGATTACTTGAATGATTTTAGAGAGATATCCAATAAATTATTAACAAATCCAGATTACGATGAATGGATCGAAATTTATCTTAAACTTGTTGGCTGGGATATGGAGCTTGATATTCATCCCGAAATAAATTTACGCCAGACTTTAACCGAACAAAAGAAAGAATGCAATAAGGAATTTTCAAAATACATTGAGAAAGAATACAAAAGCTGGGTCAATTCAACAGGAAAGGATAATGTTCCTATTTTATCGCCACAGGTAACAGAAAAATATGTAATCCCTCTGCTCAATAAATCTAACGGTCCATTATTCTATTTTGTAATAGACTGTTTAAGGCTGGATCAATGGCTGGTTATGGAAAAGCATCTAATAGGTTTATTCAACATTCAGAAAGACTATTATTTCTCGATTCTGCCGTCGGCAACACCGTATGCCAGAAATTCGCTCTTTGCCGGTTTATTCCCTTCGGAAATTGAAAAGAATTTTCCCGAACTGTGGGAGTCAATGTCGGATGACGAAAACAGTATGAATAAGTTTGAAAAAGAACTTTTGCAATTATTGTTGAACAGAAAAAAAGTTAAGCTTAATAATGAATTGAAATATGTTAAGATAATTGATCCGGATGTTGGACGTTCATTCGAACAGAATATTCTTTCTCATAAGAAAACTCATTTGCTGGCAGTAGTAGTAAATTTTCTTGATATGATTGCACATGGAAGGTCTGATTCGGAAATACTAAAAGAGATTGCACCGGATGAGCCGGCATACAGATCATTAACAAACAGCTGGTTCCAGCATTCCTATCTGCTTAACGTGTTCCGAACAATTGCTACAATTCCGAATGCTAAAGTAGTTGTAACAACCGACCATGGAAGTATCCGTACAATTCGTGGTGCTAAAGTTCTTGGCGATAAAGAAGCTTCTTCCAGTTTAAGATTCAAATATGGGAGAAACCTTAAAGTTGACGATAAGAATGCAATTTTTATTAAGCAGCCGTCAGACTATAAATTACCTAAACATGGCGCTGCAGTAAGTTATATTGTTGCTAAGGAGGATTATTATTTTATCTATCCAACTGACTATCATAAATATTTAAGCTATTACAAAGACAGTTTTCAGCATGGCGGAATTTCTATGGATGAGATGATTCTTCCCGTTATTACGATGGAGAGCAAAGCTTGATTAATATTCCGTTCAGCATTATTGTAGAAAGTGAATTCGACACAGATAGAATAGCAAAATCTTTTGCAGAAATTTTATTACCAGGCGATATAGTTATTTTAATTGGAAATCTTGGCTGCGGTAAAACTTTTTTTGTTAGAAGTTCTTGCATTTCTTTTGGTATTACTAATGTCTCAAGCCCAAGTTTTGCTATTGTAAATGAATACGAAGGAAGTAAAATTGTTTACCACTTTGATTTTTATAGAATTAAAAATGTGAACGAATTATACGATATAGGAATTGATGAATATATGAAAAATGCAGAAGCAATAATCTTTATTGAATGGGCTGATTTGTGGAAAGAAGTAATTCCGAAAAATCATTATGAAATTCAAATTGATTTTCTAGATACAAATAAAAGAAAAATAAGTATCAGCAAAAAAAATGAAAAATGATTTCCCCATATTAGGAATTGAAACTTCCGGACAATTGTGCAGCGCTGCACTTATGTTAAACGAATCTGCTTTTTACGAGTTTAATATTCTGGAAAAGCATGTCCATTCAAAAAAAATATTAAGCATGATCAACATTTTGCTGAAAGAAGCGGATTTAAGTCTAAATAAACTATCTCACATTGCTGTTTCAATAGGTCCCGGCTCTTTCACTGGATTAAGGATTGGTTTAACTGCTGCCAAAGGAATTGGATTTGGGAGCGGACTTCCCATTGTTCCTGTTCATACCTTTAATGCATTGGCACTTCAGGTTTCGGACTATGTTGAAAGTGAAAAAAAATTTGTAATTATTAAAAATGCAAGTATGGATGATCTCTATTTTGCCAGATTTAATTTTGATGGCAACCATAATAAATTTGGCGGCGAAATTTCCCTTATTCGCAAAAACCAAATTGAAAAGAATAAAATAGAAGGGGAATTGGTTTTCAGCGATCTTGCTCTAAATATTCCTCATAAAAAAATAATTGGACCAACAGCTTATAATATTTGCAGATATTCTTATTTATTTGGAAAGGATTTATTAACTTTTGACTACGATTATTTAGAACCATTTTACTTGAAACAGTTTTTAACAAGGGTAAATAAATGAAAAAGTTGTTTATTGCATTGTTTCTAATTGCTGTATCGGTACTCAATGCTCAACAATCAGTTCCCAAAATTACATCTACAAATACTGAACATAATTTTGGAGAAATTTTGGAAGGTCAGGTTGTTTCACATACATACGAGATAATGAACACTGGAACTGCGGATCTTAAAATTGATAAAATTCAGGCATCGTGCGGCTGCACAGCAGCTCAACCCGCAAAAAAGCTTCTTAAACCGGGCGAAAAGACTACTATAAAAGTGGAATTTGATTCGAGCAATAGAATGGGTTTCCAGCAGAAGTATGTTTACGTATTTTCAAATGACCCAGATATGCCGCAATTACGACTTTCGTTTTCAGCATTAATTGTTGAGAGAATAACGAACCCGACCGGTAAATTCCCTAAAATGAAATTAGAAAAGAATCAAATCGATTTTGGTACTATAGAAGAAGGTACAATTAAGTTAGCTAAAATAAATTTCCAAAATGTAGGAAGCAGCACACTCGAAATAACCGATATAAAAACTACCTGCGATTGTACTGCAGCATTGTTAAGTAGTAAAAAAGTTGGGCCTGGTGAATCGGGAACATTAAGAATTGAGCTCGATACAACAGATCGTTCTGGCAAATTGACAAGAACTATTTTGTTAGTAACAAATGACCCTACCGAACCCCGGCATGTAATCACTTTATTTGCAAATATCGAAAAGAAGAAATAAATGGGATGGTTTAAAAGAAATAAAGAAAATATCTCGCCCGATAGCAAAAAATCGGATATACCTGATGGACTGTGGTCAAAGTGCGAAGAATGCGGCGAAATAATTCATAATAAACAATTGGAAGTAAATTTCTGGGTATGTCCAAAGTGTAATTTTCATTTTAGAATTGGAAGTGAGCAGTATATCTCCATTCTATTTGATAAAGGGAGTTTTAAAGAATATGATAAGAAGATGAAATCCAGCGACCCTTTAGAATTTACAGACACAAAAAAATATTCGGATAGAATAAACTCTACAATGAAAAAGACCGGTTTAAACGATGCTGTAAGAACCGGGACGGGTAAGATGGATAACAAAAAAACAGCTTTTGCTTGTATGGATTTCGGATTTATTGGCGGAAGCATGGGTTCCGTTGTTGGTGAAAAAATTGCACGGATAATAGATGTAGCGTATGAAGAAAAAATTCCGTTGCTAATTATTAGTCAAAGCGGCGGTGCAAGAATGATGGAAGGCGCCTTCTCACTAATGCAATTAGCTAAAACAAGTGCACGGCTGGCTCGTCTGGCAGATGCAAAAGTTCCATTCATTTCTATACTTACTGACCCCACTACCGGCGGTGTAACGGTAAGTTATGCGATGCTTGGTGATATTATAATTGCTGAACCGAAAGCGTTGATAGGATTTGCTGGTCCAAGAGTTATAAAGCAAACAATTGGCAGGGATTTACCCGAAGGATTTCAAAGGTCCGAATTTCTATTGGAAAACGGCTTTGTAGATTTTATTGTTAACAGAAAACAATTAAGGGAAAAAGTTACTCAAGTAATTGATTACTTAACCTGATTATTTCCTGAATTTTCTTGCAAGGTTATTAAGTATTTCCAGAGTGTAATTTACTTCTTTAAGAGTGTTCTGTACTGAAAAGGAGAATCTAATTGTTCCCCGCGCATCATCGTCATTATATCCGCTTGCTAAAATTACATGAGATGGTTTAAGTGTTCCGGACGTGCACGCTGCTCCATTAGATGCTGCAATACCATGTATATCCAGGAATATTAACATTGCTTCGGCATCATTTTGATAATATTCAGATAGAAAAGTAATACTTGCGATATAAGGAACAGCATCAGCACAGCCATTCAGTTTAATACCAGTATTATCAATTACTTTTATTCCTTTTAAAAACACTTTTTTAAGTTCACTTACATGGTCTAAATTAATTTTCATATTCAATTCTGCAATCCTTACTGCCTCAGCAAAACCGGCAATTGCAGCTACATTTTCTGTTCCGCCTCTTCAATTACGTTCCTGCGAACCTCCTATTATTAATGGATTTACAGGTGTGCCGCTCTTTACATAAGCAATTCCAATCCCTTTTGGTCCATGAATCTTATGCGCTGAGGCGGTTAGTGCGTCAAGATTTAGTTCTTTTACATTAATTGGAATTTTTCCAAAACTTTGAACTACATCAGAATGAAAATAAGAATTTACATCGTGGGCATACGAAGCTAATTTTTTTATTTCGTTAATAGAACCCGTTTCATTATTAACATGAATAAATGATACAAGTGAAGTTGAATTGCTCAATAAATTTTTATAGTTCCCGGTTAAAATCTGTGTAGTGCTATCGACCTCTGCAATTTGTAAATAGAAACCATTCTTACTCAATTCTAATGCAGCATCAAGCACACTATAATGATCTGCGCTAGATACCAAAATAGAATTTCGTTTTCTCTCACTATAATCGCCTTTAGAGATTCCAAAGATCACGAAATTATTAGCTTCAGTTCCGCCGCTTGTAAAATAGATCTCGTTTGCATTTGCACCTATAAAATACGCAATCCTTTCTCTTGCTTCTTCAACTAACACCCTTGTTTTTCTGCCGAAGGAATGGATTGAGGAAGGATTTCCAAATTCTTCAGCTAAATACTTATTCATTACTTCAATTACTTTTGGGTGAAGAGGCGTTGTTGCTGCGTTGTCAAAATATACTTTCATTAAAAATTATCCTTCCATTCTCATCTAAGACTAACATCACCGAAGTGAATCTTCTCCAATTTATCACCAACTTTAAGAACCAAAAATCCTTCGTCATCAATATCCTGGAAAACTCCAGATTTAAGTTTGTCACCATCAACAATTTTAATCTTCTCTCCAATCAATCTGCATCTGTTGCGCCAATCATTCAAAATTTTCTCCGGTTCCTTTTTCCATATTCCCAGCATATCTTCAAATAGGTTTAATATTTCGCTAAGAAGTCTTTCCCTGCTAACAATTCCCTTAAATTCTTTGCAGATAGAAGTAGGTTGAATTTCAAACTTTCCGGGGAAGTTAGATTGATTAACATTTATACCAATTCCTAATACAATTCTATTAATTCTATTCCCTTTCGAAGTTGAATCAAGCAATATACCGGCAATCTTTTTTTTATCAACCAGAACATCATTAGGCCACTTTAATTCCACATTCAACTGGAAGAGATTTTCTAAGGCTTGTGAAACAACCAAAGATGAACCTAAATTAACTAAATTGATTTTGTGATCTTTAATATCGTTCTTTAGCAGGATTGAAAACGTAAGGTTCTGTCCAGCATTACTTACCCAATTTCTTCCTTTTCTTCCTCTTCCTTTTGTCTGATACTCTCCTAATAATACGGTTCCGTGCTGATTAAATTCTTTACTGCTTAGCAGAACAGAATTAGTTGATTCGACTTCATCGCAGTAAATAAAATTTCTTCCTATTACTTCAGTATCTAATTTGATGTCAAATTCTTCAATATTGAACACATTACCTCCGAGCTAATGTAAAATATTCGGCATCTCTGCCAAAGAAACAATTTGTTGCTGACAATAAGTCAAGCATATTGTCAAAGACTATTTTCATCAATTCTGAAATAATTGCTAAGTTATTATATTTTATACAATTAACAGTTTACAAATTTTTTGGCATAATGGTTGTAAATAAGAAGCTAAAAACAAAACAGGAGGTTACAATGACACTCATTAAATTTGAACCCTTAAGGGAAATTGAAAGTATCCACGACAGAATTCGGAGATACTTTGACGATTTTACAAATTTCGGATTTACCTTTACAGATAATTTCAATCCGCGTATTGATATATCCGAGGATGAAACAACTTTCAATGTTGTAGCTGAAATTCCCGGAATAAAAAAAGATAATCTAAAAATTACATTGCAAGATAACATTTTGACAATTGAAGGGGAAAAGAAAAAAGCAGAAGAAGTAGAAGAAAAAAATTATTACAGATCCGAAAGGGTATTCGGTAATTTCAAGAGATGTTTCACATTGCCTTCGGAAGTTGATTCTGAAAAAGTTGACGCAAAATTTGAAGATGGAATTCTAAAAATTACCCTCAAGAAATTAGAACCAAAACCCAAAAATGAAAAAGTAATAGAGCTGAAGTAATTGCTTCAGCTCTTTCAAATTAATATAACTTATTGAAAGAGGAAAAAATGGGTAAAATAATAGGTATTGATTTAGGTACAACAAATTCTTGCGTTGCAGTAATGGAAGGCAATGAACCGATTGTA
>DYHC01000090.1 GCA_020724325.1 Melioribacter roseus | reverse complement strand
CAGGCAAGTCTACCCGTGGTTATCTAGTTAATTTTGGAGATTATGGTTTGAAAGCTATGGAGCCGGCATGGATTACAAGCAGACAAATTGAAGCTTGCCGTGTTGCATTATCACGCCAAATGAAGAGAGATGGAAAAGTTTGGATAAGAATATTTCCGGATAAACCTGTAACAAAAAAACCTCTCGAAACTAGAATGGGTAAAGGAAAAGGTGCGCCGGAATTCTGGGTTGCGGTAGTTCTTCCTGGTAGAATTATGTTTGAGGTTGGCGGTATCGATAAAACTACTGCCCACGAAGCATTAACAGTTGCGGCTCATAAATTGCCTATTAAAACAAAAATTGTTCAGAGACCAGATTTAAAATCATAAAAGGATTTTTATACTATGAAGATTTACGAAATTAGAGAAATGTCCACTGAAGAACTTAAGAAACGAATTCTCGAAGAACAGAAAAATCTGGTGGATTTGAGATTCCAGCAAGAATTAAAAAATTTAACAAACACGGCTAAACTCCGTCTTGTAAAAAAAGATATTGCCAAAATGAAAACGATTCTTAAAGAACGTGATATGCAAGAAGCTAAAAACTCAAAGACAAATTAATAAGGAGAAATTCTTTTTCGATGGAGACCAGAAGAAATACTAGAAAAATTAGAATCGGTTCGGTAGTTAGTAATAAAATGAATAAGAGCATTATTGTTGCTATTGAAAGACGTGTTGCGCATCCGATCTATAAAAAATATTTCAGGAAGACTACCAAGCTAATGGCTCATGATGAGAAGAATGAATGCGGGTTAGGAGATATTGTTAAGGTGATGGAAACTAGACCGCTTAGTAAAAGAAAAAAATGGCGTTTGGTAGAAATAGTTGAAAAAGCAAAATAATTGCTTTAGAACTTTACATAGTTTGATTGGGAGTTTATAAAAAATGATTCAAGAAGAAACAAATTTAGTAGTTGCGGATAATTCCGGTGCTAAAAAAGTTCGTTGTATTCGCGTCTTAGGTGGCAGCAATAGAAGATATGCCAGCTTAGGCGATGTTATTGTTGTGAGCGTAAAGTCTGCTATACCCGGCGGCGGTGTTAAAAAAGGTGAAGTATCTAGAGCTGTTATTGTTCGTACCAAAAAAGAAGTTAGAAGAAACGACGGCTCTTACATCCGTTTTGATGAAAATGCTGCAGTTCTATTAAACGCACAGGGCGAACCACGCGGCACTCGTATCTTCGGCCCGGTTGCAAGGGAATTGCGCGATAAAAAATTTATGAAAATAATTTCTCTGGCTCCAGAGGTTCTTTAAGAGGAATGACCTAATGAAAATTAAAAAGAACGATTCTGTTATAGTTATTTCTGGCAACTCCAAAGGTAAAACCGGTAAGGTACTTAAGGTTTTTCCTGTACTTAATAAAGTTATTATCGAAGGAGTTAATCTTCGCAAAAGACATACAAAACCGAATCAGAAAAATCCGCAAGGCGGCATTATCGAAAAAGAAGCTCCTATTCATGTTTCCAATGTTATGCTCTTAGACCCCAAAACAAATGAACCTACTAAAGTCGGTTCTAAAATTATTATTGATGAAAAAAAGGGTAAAAAGAAAAGCGTACGAATTAGTAAAGTAAGCGGCGAAATGATCGCATAAAAATTCTAAGGATTTATAATCACGATGGCAAAAGAACAAAAAACTAAAGATCAAAAACAACAAGCTGCTACACAAACCGGTAAAAAAGTTAAATCCGGCAGCGATGGTAAAATTGTTGAAGAAAAAGTTCCGGCACGTTTGAAAGATAAATACGCTAAAGAAATCGTTCCTAAACTTAAAGTACAATTCAACTACAAGAGTGTAATGCAGGTACCCAGAATTGAAAAAATTGTTGTAAATATGGGAGTTGGACAGGCAGTTCATGATGCAAAAATTCTAGAAGAAGCCGCTAAAAATCTCGAAACAATTACGGGTCAAAAAGTTTCTGTTAGAACAGCCAAAAAAGCAATTTCTAATTTCAAACTGCGAGAAGGAATGAAAATTGGTGCTAAAGTTACTCTTAGAAGCAGAAGAATGTATGAATTTCTCGATCGCCTTTTAACCATTGCTCTTCCCAGGGTTCGCGACTTTAGGGGAGTTTCCGATAAATCTTTTGATGGAAGAGGCAACTATACACTTGGCATTAAAGAACAGATCATCTTCCCAGAAATTAATGTTGATAAAGTTACAAAAGTGCTTGGAATGAATATAACGTTTGTTACAACTGCTAAGACAGATAAAGAAGCATTTGAACTTTTGAACGCTTTCGGTATGCCGTTCAGAAAAAAGGAAATAAACTAGAAGGAATTACATGGCAAGAAAAAGTTTATTAGCACGCGAAGAAAAAAAACGCAGACTTTATGCAAAGTATGCTGAAAAAAGAAAAGAATTGAAAGAGAAAGGCGACCACAATGCATTACAATCGCTGCCAAGAAATTCTGCTTCAACACGTATTCACAATAGATGTTTAGTAACAGGAAGACCAAGAGGATATTACAGAAAATTTGGTGTATCCCGTTTAGTTTTAAGAGAAATGGCTTTGCGCGGTGAAATCCCCGGCGTAAAAAAATCAAGTTGGTAATAAGAGGAGAATAAGTAAATGCCAGCAACCGATCCGATTGCAGATTTTTTAACAAGAATTAGAAATGCTGTAAAAGCAAAGAAAAAATTTGTGGACATACCTTCCTCTAAAATGAAGGTTAATATGGCTGAAATTCTTAGAACGCATAAGTTTATTAGAGATTATAATGTAGTTGAAGATAATAAACAAAACGTCTTAAGAATTCATTTGCAGTATATAAGCGGAGTTTCTTCCATTGCCGGATTAAAAAGAATAAGCACACCCGGGCTCCATACTTATGTTGGTAAAGATGAAATTCCAAAAGTTCTTAATGGATTAGGAATTGCTATAATTTCTACTCCCAAAGGACTATTAACAGATAAACAAGCTAAAAAAGAATCCGTTGGCGGAGAAGTTATCTGCCATGTTTGGTAATTAATAAAGTTTAACGAGGTTAAAAAGTGTCGCGAATAGGCAAAAAACCGATTTATATTAAAGATGTTAAAGTAACTAAAACAGACGGGTTACTAAAAGTAAACGGTAAATTAGGCGAATTATCAATGAAAATTCATCCTAATATTAGTGTTGATATTACTAAGGAAGAAATTATTGTTACTCGTCCGGATGATTCCAAAGAAAATAGAGCTTTACATGGATTAACTAGAGCACTGATTAATAACTTAGTAAAAGGTGTTACCGAAGGATATCAAAAATCGCTTGATATTGTTGGTGTAGGCTATAAAGCAGAATCTAAAGGAGAAGCAGTTCTCTTCAGCTTGGGTTATTCGCATCCAATTTATTTTATTCCGCCTCAGGGTATTAAGATTGATGTTCCCGCTCCTACTCAGCTAAAGATTTTCGGTATCGATAAAGAACTTGTTGGGTTAGTTGCTGCTAAAATTAGATCATTCAAAAAACCTGAACCTTACAAAGGAAAAGGAATTAAATATTCTAATGAATTTATTATTAGAAAAGCTGGCAAGACTGCTGGTAAATAATCAGGAGATAAGATAAAATGTTTTTGAAGGATAATAAAAGAAGATTAAGAAAAAAAGCAAGAGTTAGAAGCAAAGTTTCTGGAACTGCTCAACGTCCTAGATTATCTGTTTTTAGAAGTCTGAATCATATATATGCACAGCTTGTTGATGATTCTAATGGAGTTACATTAGTATCTGCTTCAACAAAAGTAAAAGATATTGCAGAAGAATTAAAAAACACGAAAACAAAAGTTTCCAAGAGTAAAATTGTTGGCATGGTTCTGGCAAAACGTGCTGTTGAAAAAGGTATTAATACTATTGTTTTTGATAGAAGCGGTTATACGTATCACGGTAGAGTTAAAGCTGTTGCCGAGGGTGCTCGTTTAGGCGGTTTGAAATTTTAATTTCATTTTTAGATTTGTTCTTGCCGGGTCGTCTAATGGCAGGACAGCGGCCTTTGGAGCCGTATGTGGAGGTTCGAATCCTCCCCCGGCAGCAAAAAAAGAATTATTAATTAAAGTTAAGGTTGAATAGAGGAGTTTAAATTGAATTTCAAGTACAAAAAAGTATCGGGACTCGAAAACCTAAAAGAAAAAATTGTTCATATTAATAGAGTTGCTAAAGTTGTTAAAGGCGGTAGAAGGTTCAGCTTCAATGCAATTGTTGTTGTAGGTGATGGTAATGGTCACGTTGGCGTTGGATTAGGAAAAGCTAATGAAGTTACAGATGCGATTTCTAAAGGTATAGACGATGCAAAAAAGAACGTTTACAAAGTATCGGTAGTTAAAGGTACCATTCCACATCCAATAATTGGTAAATATGGTGCCGGACAAGTTCTGTTAAAACCAGCAACACCGGGTACCGGACTAATAGCTGGCGGAGGTGTGCGTGCTGTATTGGAAGCTGCTGGTGTTCAAGATATTCTTACAAAATCGCTCGGATCCTCAAACCCGCATAACCAAGTAAAAGCAACATTAAATGCTTTGCTTAATCTTGTTGATGCAAGAACTATGGCTTATAAACGCGGTTTGAAGTTAAACGAGCTGTTTAATTTGTAATTAGAGGATTATATGGCTAAGAAATTAAAAATTACACAGGTAAAAAGTATTATTGATAGACCTAAGACACAAAAACTTACTATTGAAGCTTTAGGTCTTAGCAGACCCAATTATTTTGTAATTCATAACGATACTCCTCAAATTAGAGGAATGGTAAGAAAAGTATCTCATCTTGTAAAAGTAGAAGAAATTGAAGCGTAGGGTGATAAATGGATATTCTAAGTAATCTTAAACCTGCAAAAGGTTCAAAGAAAAAAGTAAAGAGAATTGGCCGCGGCGAAGGAAGCGGTCATGGCGGTACAGCTACACGCGGTATGAATGGTCAACGTTCGCGTTCCGGCGCTAAATATAGAGCGTGGTTCGAAGGCGGACAAATGCCTCTTCAAAGAAGATTACCTAAAAGAGGGTTCCATTCACCTTTCAAAATTGTTTATCAGGTTGTTAACCTTAATAGATTACAAAAATTAGTAGACGATAAAAAGGTTGAGGACGGAATTATCAATGCAGTTTCCTTATATAAGAACTGTGTAATCTCCAAAGCAATTGCACCTTATAAAATATTAGGTCTTGGAGAACTAAAAGCAAAATTGAATGTTGAAGCGCATGCCTTTAGTGCTTCTGCAAAAGAAAAAATTGAATCACTTGGCGGAACTATTAGAGAGATTAAAGTTTAATGGCTACATTTCATGAAACTTTCCGAAATATTTTTAAAATTCATGAGTTAAGGCAGAGAATACTTTATACCGTTGCCTTACTTATTATTGTAAGGGTTGGTTCTCATATAACTCTACCCGGCATAGACTCTTTTTTACTAACCTCTGCAATGGCTAATCAAACTGCTGACAATCTTTTTGGCTTGTATGATTTGTTTGTGGGCGGGGCGTTTTCTAATGCCGCAATTTTTGCACTCGGAATTATGCCTTACATTTCTGCCTCTATTATTCTGCAGATAGCTGGTGCGGTTATTCCTTATATTCAGAAACTACAGCGCGAAGGTGAAGAAGGACGTAAAAAAATTAATCAATGGACAAGGTACGGAACAGTTATTATTTCCACATTTCAGGCATGGGGCGTTACTATTCAGCTTTTAAATATGCAGCATAATAATTTACCTATTGTACCCGATGCAGTTAGAGGTATTGCATGGCAAGCATCTACAATTATTCTTCTTGTTGCCGGTACCATGTTCATTATGTGGATGGGCGAGCAGATTACTGAAAAAGGAATTGGTAATGGAATTTCATTAATTATATTTATCGGCATAATAAATAGATTTCCTTTCGCAATTTTAGATGAATACAGACTAATTGCCGCCGGTCAGAGAAACATAGTTATAGAAGTAATAATTATTGGTCTAATGGTTTTAGTAATTGCCGGTGTAGTATTAGTAACACAAGGGACCCGACGAATACCTGTTCAATATGCAAAACGTGTTGTTGGCAGAAAAGTATATGGAGGAGTAACACAGTATATTCCGATGCGTGTTAATACAGCAGGTGTAATGCCCATTATCTTTGCCCAGTCAATAATGTTTATTCCTAGTACACTGTTTTCGTTTTTCCCAAATAATGAATTCATTGGTACTTTGGCTCAATACTTTACATACGAATCTTTTACTTATGCTCTCATTTATGCAATTATGATTATCTTTTTTACATATTTCTACACAGCTATTGCATTTAACCCTCAAGATGTAGCGGAAAATATGAAGAAACAAGGCGGGTTTATACCAGGCATAAGACCCGGAAAACAGACATCAGAATTTATTGATAATATATTAACTAAAATTACATTGCCCGGTTCGGTATTTCTTGCAATCATCGCAATCCTCCCAACATTTGTTTCTAAATTCGGTGTATCGGGAAGCTTCGCTTCATTCTTTGGCGGCACAAGTTTATTGATTTGTGTTGGCGTTGCCTTAGATACGCTGCAGCAGATCGAATCTCATCTATTAATGAGGCATTACGATGGCTTTATGAAATCGGGCAAATTAAAGGGAAGAAGATTTTAAAGTTTTGAATAAAGACAGCTTGTTGTGGTATTAATAAAAACAAAAAACGAAGTAGATTACATAAGAGAAAGCTGTCTAATTGTTGCAGAAGTTTTACAATTAATGAAGCGTTATGCTAAACCAGGCGTAACGACATTGGAACTGGATAAGATTGCTGAAGATTATATCTTAAGTAACGATGCACGTCCGGCTTTTAAAGGTTATTCTCAAGCGGGATCCTTTAGTTTCCCAGGTTCAATTTGTTCTTCAATTGATGATGAGGTTGTTCACGGTATTCCCGGGTACAGAATTCTTGAAGAAGGAGAAATTTTATCTGTTGATGTTGGCGTAGAAAAAAATAATTTTTTTGGTGACGCCGCAATAACTTTGGCTATTGGAAAAATTTCTGTGGATAAACAGCGTTTAATGAACTCAACTGAAAAATCCCTTTACCTCGGAATTGATCAAGCTGTAGCCGGTAATAGAATTGGTGATATTGCACATGCAATTCAATCCGAAGTTGAATCCAAAGGTTTTTCTGTTGTTAGAGACCTTTGCGGGCATGGTGTTGGAAAGTTTTTACACGAAGAACCTCAAATTCCCAATTACGGTCGTAAAGGAACTGGAGCGTTAATTAAGAACGGAATGACTTTAGCAATTGAACCTATGATTAACATGGGAACGTATAAGGTTACCACTGACGAAGACGGATGGACTGTTAGAACCGCCGACGGATTACCCTCGGCTCATTTTGAACATACAATTGCAATTATTGACGGTAAACCAGAAATATTAACTAAATGCTGATAAATGGCTAAGCAAGGACCAATAAAAGTTGATGGAACAGTAACCGAGACATTACCAAATGCTCATTTTAAAGTACGTCTTGATAACGGTCATGAAATCCTTGCACACATTTCCGGTAAAATGAGAATGCACTTTATAAAAATTTTAGTTGGTGATAAAGTGGCAATTGAATTATCACCATATGATTTGAAAAAAGGCAGAATAACTTATAGGTATAAATAACGGAGAAGAGATGAAGGTTAGAGCATCCGTAAAAAAATTATGCGAGCATTGCAAAATTATAAAACGAAAAGGAGTTGTA
>DYHC01000089.1:230-7708 GCA_020724325.1 Melioribacter roseus | reverse complement strand
TTCACGAAGGGCTTAATGTTCAGGGGAAAATCTCGGATCTTAAAAACGATTTAAATCATTTTACGGATCCTACAATTGAACATTACTTCAAGAAATTAAACTGTTATACTTCACTTGCTGCAAAAGAATTATTCGATAAGGGCAGAAAAACTTCTATATGTGATTTTTTGATTAGACCTCTTTTTCTTTTTCTTAAAATGTATATTTTTAAGCTAGGATTTCTTGATGGTCTTACCGGATTTATTCTGGCACTCTTTTCTTCTTTTTATGTCTTTACAAAATATGTTAAACTGTGGGAGTTAAATAGAAATAAACCTTGATTGGAATTATACCTAATATTGACAAACCGGACATACTAAATATTCTTTCAAAAATTGTTGAAGATCTCCGTAATAATAATCTTGCTTACTTTATAAGCGATTCTATTCTAAAGTTTAGAAATGATTTTAATCCTTTGTTAGCGGAATCGAAATTATTGCCACAAGAAGAATTGATAAAATCCTCCGGCATTGTAATCTCAATTGGAGGGGACGGAACAATGCTATCAACAGCATACGCTGTAAGAAATAACGCTACTCCAATTTTAGGAGTTAACATTGGGAAGCTCGGTTTTCTTGCAGAGTTTGATATCGATAGTTTCTCGGAATTTATACCTGAGATTAAAACAAAAAACTATGTTATTGAAGAACGGATGGCTCTTATTGGCAGTATAGAAGAAGCTTCCTCATTCGATTTGTATGCTATTAATGATATTGTAATTGATAAAGGTCCCTGGCAGAAGATGATAGAACTTACAATAAAAGTTGATGATGATTATGTATCAACTTTTTCTGCAGATGGAATTATAATTGCTACGCCCACTGGTTCAACCGGATATTCATTATCGACCGGAGGACCAATAGTTAATCCACGTGCGGATGTTATAACACTTAGTCCAATTGCACCTCATACACTTACTATGCGCCCGCTCGTTATTTCGTCCAAGCAGAAAATAACGGTAATAGTTAAATCGCCTCATCAAAAAATTCAGGTTAGCTGCGATGGTCAAAGAGTTCATTCGTATAACTCACCATCAAATATAAATATTCTGAAAAGCGCCCAAGGGTTTCGGCTTGTTCACTCAAGAAAAACAGATTATTTCAAGATATTACGCAATAAACTTTACTGGGGCTTGGACGTCCGCAAATCGAATAACTCCTTATAGAGGATAGAATGAAAAAAATATTATTTGCTCTGCTGATTCTCTTATCTCCAATTTATTCTCAAGATAAAAATAAACTTGTTACCGATGAACGTTCAGGCAAGCCAATGCTTATAGGAATTTGCGACAAAACCGCAATGCTGGATTCAAATTTTGCCTGGTGGTATGAACCCGAGTATGATAATTATGAATTTAACACCGCAGCTTTAGATTCTATAAAACAAAAACTGGATGGTCTTTCTATTTTAATTATAACAGGAACATGGTGCAGCGACAGCAGGAGAGAGGTTCCAAGATTTTTACGAATTCTTGACGAGTTAAAATTTAATAACAACTTGCTAACAATAAATTTTGTTGATAGAAAAAAAGATAGCCCTGATGGAAATATTGCTTCACTGGAGATTAAATACGTTCCTACATTTATTTTTTATATCAACGGAAAAGAATTAGGAAGAATTATTGAAACACCTAAAACGACTTTGGAAAATGACTTCAATAAAATATTACACAATTTATGAAACGGTAATTAACAATGTGTGGATAACAAAAAGCCGTCTCAAATGAAATTTTCCAAATGAGACAGCCGCTTTTTATTCAATCAATAACAACAATTAATTTTTACTAGACTCAATAACTGGCAGGGAAACATCGGCATCATCTTTATAATTCTTCGGCTTCTTAGAAGAACCATTCTTTTTTCCTGTTATTTCAACTTCTATCTTATCTACATCGTTATCTGTTATTTGTCCGTGACCATTTCCGTTTCCATTCTTTGCTTCGTGGTAAGCATAAATCTGGTTTTTATAATTACGGAGAACAATACTGTTTTCATCTTTATGAAGAACATACTGAGGTAATATTGGAATTTTGCCGCCTCCACCCGGCGCATCAATTACAAAGTGAGGAATAGCAAGTCCGCTGATATTTCCGCGCAATGCAAACATAATTTCCAATCCTTTGTCAATCGAAGTCCGGAAATGATTCGCTCCTCTAGTTTCATCTGCCATGTAAAGATAATATGGCTTTACTCTAATCTTCAAAAGTTTTGTGAATAGCTCTTTCAATGTTTCTGTATCATCATTAACGCCTTTCATTAACACGGCTTGATTTTGAACCGGGCATCCGGCATTTGCAAGCATTTCGCATGCTTTAGTACTTTCCGGAGTAATTTCCCACGGATGATTAAAATGAGTGTTAATATAGATTGGATGATACTTCTTCAACATTTCGCAAAGTTTAGGTGTAATTCGATGAGGTAAAACGCATGGCATTTTTGTTCCTAAACGGATTATTTCTATGTGCGGAATGGCGCTCAATCGTTGCAAAATTTTCTCAAGCATTGTATCGGTCAGCATCAAAGGATCGCCGCCAGACATAACAACATCGCGTATTTCCGTATGCTGTTCGAGATACTTAAATGCGGATTCAAGCTGTCTCATAGAAATCTTATCGGAATTACCAACTTTCCTTTTTCTTGTACAAAAGCGGCAATACATACCGCATTGACTTGTTGTTAAAAAAAGAGCACGATCCGGGTATCGATGTGTAATATTTGGAACAGGGCTCATTGCATCTTCCTGAAGTGGGTCTTCGTAGCCGTCTATGTCTTCCAATTCTTTTATGTCCGGAACACATTGCAGCCAAATTGGATCCCCCGGATACCTAATAAGACTAAGATAGTAAGGATTTATTCTTGCTTGAAAGAACTCGTCTAGTCCTTCAGCAACTTTTCTATCTATATTAAATTTTTCTACCAGCTGATCTACAGTATGAATACTGTCTCTAACCATTTGCTGCCAGAGTTCCATGATTATGCCCTTTGTGTTTTGTTATTTTATATATTTTCCAAAAACGATTAAATGATCATTTACTCTATAAAAATCTTTTATCTCTGCAATTATTGAATAATTATTTCTGAAATAAAAATTTCTTGTTGCATCATAATTATCCTTTGAAGATGTTTCTGCAAGAATCCATCTTCCATTGTTTTCTTTAACAAAACTTTCTGCATGGTCCAATAGTTTTTTACCAACCCCTTTATTCTGAATTTTACTATCTACAACTATCCAGAATAGATCGTATGTTCCGTCTGTTAACGCTCTCTTCCCTGTGCAATGATAACCGGATATTTTTCCGCCCTCTTCATAAACGAAAATATTGTAGTATCCGTTATTTACATTACCAAGTGCTTCGTCAATTAATTCTATGGCAACTTTTTTTTCTTCCTGACTGAAATTATCAGTACCGTCAATAATTTCAACCAGTCGTGTTCTATCTTTAGATTGCAGCTTGCGTATCATATTGTAATCTCTGTAATGCCAAGTGAGTTAATTGATATAGCAGTTCTTCATAAACAATACCTGCAGCCGCAGCAGAACGGACAAATCCGGAATCAGGAGAAATATCGGGATTCGGATTAACTTCAATAACATATGGAATGTTTTTATTGTTTAGCCGAATATCTACTCTGGCATAATCTCTACACTCAAGCGTTTTATATGCAGTTAAAGCCATTTGTTCAATTCTCGATTTTAATTTTTTTTCGAGCGGAGCCGGACACTTTGGAGTAGTATGTTTATAATAAATACTTTCCGGAGACCATTTTGCTTCGTATGTTATAATTTTAGGAAGTTCTTCCGGCAAGCCGTCGAAACGAATTTCGGAAATAGGTAGAATTTGTTCGCCAAGTATTGCTACGTTTAATTCGCGTCCTTCGATGTATTCTTCAATTAATACTTCCTGACTGTAAGTATTATATAAATAATGGAGCCGCTGTTTGAGCAATTCATAATTGTTCACAACGGAAAACTCAGATATACCAATACTTGCATCTTCGCGTGCTAACTTAAGAATCATTGGATACCTTAACAACAATTCTCTCTGCGTTGGAACTTTGTTAAGTTTTGTAATGAAATGCCTGGGGGTTTTAATTCCATGCGAATTTAGAATCTGCTTTGTACGTGATTTGATTAGACAGTTGCCCAAACAGACAGGGCTGTTTCCTGTGTATGGAATACCCATAAGATCAAAAATGCCGGCAATGTAACTTTCGAGATTAGAAACACCTTCAACCGATTCAACAAAATTTAAAATTACATCCGGAGAATAATGATTTACTTTTTTAATTAATGTCTTGATATCGCTGTTGACGGCAAGAGTATCAACGCTTAAGTACTTCCTGGCAAGTATTCTCTGAATTTCTTCGATCTGTTTCAGAAAATCAGTTTCGGACAGATCTACATTTTCTTTATCATCTGAGATGTCTTTACCAAGGTAATTATTGTAAAGACGCGTGGGTTCGTTATAACAGATCAATATTTTTCTATCAAGATTCATAATAAATTATGTCTCTTTGCTGCAATTGTAAGTACCTTATTTATCATCTCTTCATAAGATAATCCCTTTGCCCTTGCTGCTTTTGGAAAACATGAGTTGTCTTCGGGTTTAGGAAGAATTCCGGGCAGTGGATTTATTTCTATAATATTTGGTTCACCATTAGCATCCAATCTCAAATCAATTCTGCTCCAATCTTTACATCGGAGTACCTTATATGTTTTTAAGCAAACGGCTTTAATCTTTTCTTCCAGCTCTCTGTCGATTTTTGCCGGACAAGAAAAAATATTTAATGGATTATCGCGCGTATCAACTACCCATTTAGCTTCAAAAGAATAAATTGGGAGCAGGTTGCCGGGCAGCTCGTTAAAGTTAATTTCTACAATTGGCAATACTTCCGTATCGGAATTGTTACCCAGAATAGCAACGGTAAACTCTCTTCCTGGCAAATATTCTTCTATAATAAATGGCTGGTTATAGGCATTTAGGTTCTCAGAAAGTCGTTCGGTTAGATCCGGTAAATTATTTACAAAGGAAGAATTGAATATTCCTTTTCCCGAACCTTCCGAAACAGGTTTCATAATTACAGGGAAGGCAAGGTTAAAGTATTGAAGATCATCCAAGCTTTCTACATAAATAAATTTTGAAGTTGGCACATCATGATAAGAAAGAACTTCTTTTGTTCTAGATTTATCCAGACAAGTTGCAAGTGTTAATGGATCCGATCCTGTGTATGGAATACCAAGCATGTCTAACATTGCGGGGATTCTGGCTTCTCTGCTTACACCATTTGCACATTCTGCAACATTAAATACAATTTCCGGATTAACCTTCTTAAATTTTTCGAAAGCATCTATATTCGCTTCAATCAATGTAACTTCGTGATGAAGTTCAAGTGCTTCTTTAATTGCGTTTACAGTTTCAATAGTATCCCATTCGGCGTAAGTATCGTTGAATGAAGAAGATTTTTTTGATTTGAGAGAGAGTGGTGCGGATTCGGATGAAGATTCGTCCGGTTTTACATTATATGTTAGTGCAACTTTTAGGTTTTTATTTTGTACCAACGAACTGATACAGAATTCCTTTCAATCGTTGCTTACTAATATAACTATTTGGAAATCTTTTGCAAGTTAAACGGTAAAAAATTTTATTCTATGAGATGAGAACGTAGAGAAAAAAATTTGAAGAGCTGTTACGCAATTTGTGAAAGAAGAATGCTGCTGGAAAAATTTTCTTTCAGATTTTTTTTAATGATGGAATTATTTTCTTTCGTCAAAGATGGATCATCATTAATAATTTTGAAAGCAATCTCTCTGGCTTCTGAGAGCAAATCGAAATCGGTTATTACATTTGCGTACTTTAATTCCGGAAGTCCGCTCTGCCTTGTTCCGAATATATCTCCCTGTCCTCTTAACTTCATATCAATTTCCGATAATTCGAATCCGCTATTGTATTTAAGCATCGAATTGAGCCGGATAATGGATTTATTTTTTTCAATTTGTTCGCTGGAAAGATAATTGAAGTCGAAGCTAAATTGATTTGTTTTAACGGCGTATTCATCTTTAGTTATCAAAATACAATAAGCTTGCTTATCACTTCTGCCTACCCGCCCTCTAAGTTGATGTAATTGTGATAAACCGAAACGGAACGCATCGTTTATGATAATAATATTTGCATCAGGAATATCGATTCCAACCTCAATAACAGTGGTCGAAACCAGTACGTCGTATTTTTTTGATGCAAATTCAAGCATCACCTGCTCCTTTTGCTGCCAGCTCATTCTACCGTGGATTAAACCGACTTTTAATTCCTTGAGATGATTTTCTTTTAAATTGTTGTAATAGGTCTCGGCAGCTTTAAGCTCCATTTTCTCGGATTCTTCTACAAGAGGATATACTAAAAATGTCTGGTAACCTTCTAAGGATTTATCGATAATAAATTTATATACATCGTTAAGTTTTCCTTCTCCACGCAAGTAGGTCTTAACCGGTTTACGGTTCATTGGCATTTCATCTATTATTGAAGTATCAAGGTCTCCGTATAAAGTCATTGAAAGTGTCCGTGGTATTGGTGTTGCAGTCATTACAAGTACATCCGGCATAATTCCTTTGCGAATAAGTTTGGATCTTTGTATTACACCAAACCGATGCTGCTCATCAATAATTACTAAACCAATCCTATTGAATTCAACATTGTCTTCTATCAATGCGTGCGTACCAACTATTAATTTTATATCGCCGTGCTCTATATCACTTAGTATTTTTTGCCGTTCAGATTTTTTTTGTCCGCTTATCAACAGACCGACATTAATTCCAATTGGTTCCAATAATTTCGAAATTCTTTTGTAATGTTGGTCGGCAAGAATTTCTGTTGGCGACATTAAGACAGCTTGAAAGCCGTTTGATATAACAATTAATGAACTTATAAGAGCGACAACTGTTTTGCCGCTGCCAACATCTCCTTGCAGTAAGCGGTTCATCGGTTTATTACTTTCAAGATCTTTTCTGATTTCACTTAATACTTTTAATTGAGCAGGAGTTAAGGAGAAAGGAAGACTTGCAAGAAATTTTTTAATTAATTTAGTGTCGGTCTTAAAAGCGGCAGCTTTTTTTTTCTTTTCAATCAAAGTTTTTTTTAATGCAATCATACATTCTAAGTAAAACAGCTCCTCGAACTTAAATCTTTTCTGTGCATTAAGGAGGGACGTATAATTTTCCGGGAAGTGCAAGTTCCTAACAGCGGAATTAATTTCCATGAAATTATAGAATTGTAAAATATCTGCAGGAAGTGTTTCTGTTAGATTGTTGCAGAAATTATCAACAGCGTAATTTATTATTCGCCGCAGACTGAAATCCCCAAGATTTGCAGAGCGTAGTTCTTTTGGGACGCAGTAGAAAGGAATAATTTTTCCGGTATGCATGAAATCTTTAGATTCCTTTTCTGC
>DYHC01000089.1:0-220 GCA_020724325.1 Melioribacter roseus | reverse complement strand
GGTCGAAATCCGGATGAACAAATTGTAAGTGTCCGTATTTTGTTAGAACCGGTTTAGCAGAAATTGCATAAAATTCACCTTCGTTGAATATTTCCTTAAGATAATTTATTCCTTGAAACCAAACGCACTCAAAAATTCCTGAACCATCTTTCATTCGTATTTTATAAATCTGTTTCTTACCGTATCGTATCAGTTCTTTCGAAACAACCTCACCAATTAT
>DYHC01000088.1 GCA_020724325.1 Melioribacter roseus | reverse complement strand
TTTTATAAACCTGACGCGAATCGGCAGAAATAATTTCTCCATTAAATCTATAAGCAAGAAGAGCAGCCAGTCGTGTTTTGCCAACAGCAGTAGGTCCAAGAATTGTAATTAGGTTATACGCCATATAATCCGGATTGTTTAATGAATGCAAACAAATTTGCTTACAATTAAACCGATGAAGCAGCTGGAAGCAAGATCATAAACGTAGCGCCTTCGCCGAGAGAACTTTGAACATCGATTTGACCGTTATGAGCTTCAACTACTTTCTTAGTAATCGAAAGTCCCAAGCCTGCGCCTTCTTTTTTCCCTTGAGTAAAAAACGGCTCGAATATTTTTTCTTTCAGACTCTCTGCAATTCCAAGTCCGTTATCTCTAAAAAATAATTTAACACGCTTTTCTTTATCGTCTCGTTTAGTAGAGATATAAATATTTCCGCCATCGGGCATTGCATCGCAAGCATTTTTAATGATGTGAACATAACATTGATAAAATTCTTTTACATCCAGCTTAACCGTTGTATCTTTATCATACTCGGTAATTATCTGGCAGTTTCTCGATTCAACATATGCTGTTATTCTTGCGGCATAATCGGAAAGCGTGTTGTTCAAACTAACGTTGAGTGTACGCAAAATAGTTTTCCCTTCGGAATAACTTGATGTGGTTTGAACAAGATCTGCAACCTGGCTAAGCTGTTCATTAAGCATCTCGATTATTTGACGGCTGTCCGTCGGAAGCGTCTTAGTCTTTAAGTGTTCTACATAACGCTTGCTAACGAGAATCGGTTTTTTAATATCCTGAATTAAGAAGTTTGCCATTTTGCCAAGCGATTGTATTCTCTCTAACTGCAAAAGTTTTTCTACCATTTCTGCATTTTGCAAAGCAAGCGCGGCATGTATAGAAATTGCGTTCAACAATTCTTCATCCTTGTTAGAAAATTCACCATTACGGCTGTTCAGTAATTGTAGAACGCCTATAATCTCTTCCTTATTATTCTTTATTGGAAAAGTAAGAACCGTTTTCGTTACGAATCCGCTTGTTCTATCAAAATCCGATCGCCATCTTGGGTCTCTCTGAACATTTTTGATATTTAGTATCTCTCCCGTCTTGGCTACAAATCCTGATAATCCTTCGCCAAGCTTAACCCTAATTTCTTTTCGTTCGCTTCCCATGGCAATGAGCGACCATAATTCGGATTTTTCGCGATCGACAAGATATAGAGTTCCTCTTTCAGCATTTGTAAGATCGGTGGCAACTTCAACAATATTTTTAAGAACTTCATCAATCTTTATAGTTGAATTAACAAGCTCTGCTGCTTTAATAATCATCTTAAGTTGATCGTTACCCATTGCATCTTCCTCGTTTAATAGTTTATTATTTATCTTTTCATCCGCCGGTTTTTCGAATGGAGAAATTTGTTTATTTGCCTCTGCATAAATTTCTTCCGTCTTAATATCAATCAGTGATTCCTTCCCTTTATCTAATTTTGAAGGTATGGATGTTATTTCTTCGAATTGTTCTATAACCGGCTCTGACGGCTCATAAGGAATTTGAGTTTCTTGCTCTTGCAAAGGTTCGGTTTCTTCTGTAAATAAATTTACATTAGTATCTTCGTTTAAGATTTCGGATACAGGTTTTTCTACAACCGGAGCTTCGCCGCTGCTAAGAATACTAAATAATGCGTCGTCAAGCTCGTTTAAATTTTGCCCGGGAGGAACAACAACAGATGGAATAGAGGGTATTTCGACTTCTGGTTTTGATGTTTCATTTTCATCAAGCAAATTATTTTCAAAGAGTGGAATTTCCTTCTTTTCAATAATTGGCGTAAAACCGGGAATAGTTTCTTCGAGTTCGGTTAAATCAACTTCCGATTTTGGAATACCATCTTCATTTAAAAAAGCTTCTTCAAACTTTCGATCAATATTTTTACTTTCTTTCGATTCACTTTCAGTATCATGTTTAGTCTGGTCAACTGTTGGAGCAACTTTAGGCAAATCGTATCCGCTAGTAGCTGCAAGAGACTTAAAGAAATCCTCTTCGCCAGTTAAGGTTTTATTATCCGCTGTTTTATCTTCCTGTATAGGTTCGCTGTCGAAAGTTTTTTTCAACGGTGTTTCCGTTGTTTTCTTCAATAATTCCTGTTCAATTTCTGCAGAGGTCTGACGCAAGTTCACATAAATTTCATTTTCCTGTTTAATCAATTCATCAACTTCATTTTTAGAAAGGGAAATTATATAGGAATCTCTTAATGCAACGGCTGTAGAAAACCGGGTTGTTTCTTCAAAAAATTCATCGTGCCCAAAAAATTCATTATCAGAAAAAATATACGATTTAGGTTTGCCGAGCAGTCTTTTCTTCAACAGATTTATCTCGCCGTTAATAATAAGATAAATTATATCTGCAGAATCGCCTTCTCTATAAATTATTTGTCCTTCGGAAATAGTAAATAATCTCCCCTTAATCCGGCTCAAATCGATTTTTTTAATATCAATATTTTTCAGTAACTTATTTCTGTTTAAGACTATAGAAAGTTGATTTTCCATTTATCACATTAATATTTATTCAGAAAAATGACACAAACCGAAATTAATTCTGCAATAGCGCATCTTAAAAAAAACGATGAAGTGCTATCATCACTAATTACAAAGTTTGGCAGGTGTAATTTACAACCTCACAACCAATACTTCAATTCATTGTTGCGTTCAATCATAGGTCAGCAATTATCTGTAAAAGCCGCTGGTTCAATTTATAATAGGTTTATTCATTATTTTAATCATAAGCCCAAACCAGAAGAGATTATTTATTCGGATGATAAATTGTTAAGAGGGTTTGGACTATCGCATTCTAAGGTAAAATATGTAAAAGACCTGTCACATAAGATTATAAATAAGGAGATAAAGATCCGCAACTTTTCGGTAAGAAGTGATGAAGAGATTATCCGCAACTTAACAAATGTAAAAGGGATTGGAATATGGACCGCGCAAATGTTTCTTATCTTTACACTTGGGCGCCCGGATGTTTTACCGGTAACAGACCTTGGTATACGTAAAGCCATTATGATAAATTACCGACTAAAAAAATTGCCGGATGAGGGAAAAATAATTAAACTGGCAAATGAGAAAAACTGGCATCCATTCTGTTCTATTGTAAGTTTGTATTTATGGAAGAGTCTGGACAGCAAATTTGAAACCATTATAGAATAAGATCATCTTACTTATGGACGAATTAAAACTTATTGCAGATGCCCAGCGCGGCGACAAGAAAGCATTAACAGAGCTTATAAAGAACTACGAGCAGACTGTTTTTAATTTTTCATTTAAGATCTGCCGTAATAAAGAGCGGGCTGAGAACACCATGCAAGAAACTTTTTTAAGTATGGTAAAAAATATTGGTCAGTTCAGCGGGCAGTCGAAGCTTTCTACATGGCTTTACCGTGTTGTTGCAAATAATTGTTTGATGCTTGCAAGAAGCGAATCCAAAGCTGGATTTATTTCATTTGACGATGAAGAAGCTGTAATAGATGAAAAAGGGATTGCCGATTGGAAGGTAACTCCTGATAAAGTTACAGAGAATAACGAATTGAAAGAAATACTTGACAATGCAATTCAAAAACTTACACCGGAATACAGGATAGTTTTTATGCTTCGGGATGTTGAAGGATTATCGACAGAAGAAACGGCAAAGATTGTTGAATTAACGGTTCCGGCGGTTAAATCCCGACTGCACCGCGCTCGGGCATTTTTAAGAGACGAATTAAATAAGAGTTTTCAAAATGAGTGATTACAATACGACTAAAAAAGAATTACTTGGCTGCAGAGAGGTAATGAAACACATCTGCAACAACCTTGGTGAAGAACTCGATTCACCAAAATGCGCTGCAATTAAAACTCATCTTGAAAAATGCGATAAGTGTCAGAACTATTTTGACTCGGTAGAAACCACTATAGAATTTTATAAAAAATATAATGTACAGCTTTCTGAAGATGCTCATAATAGATTAATTAAATTTCTTGGGTTGTAAGAATAATAAAAAAGCCCGGTAAATTTTATTTATCGGGCTTAATTACTTTCTATAAAATTGTTATCCCTTCTTCAAATAGATTTTTCCGTTAATTGTATTTATCTTTATTTTGTTCTTACCGCCATCAACAGAAGCTTTTCCGGTCAATATTTTTTGGACTGATCCATGTTTCTTAATCCATTTTGGGGATATTTCCTCATTAAGCTTAAAATCGCTTTCAATCTTAGCATCGCCGTCAAACTGTTTAGTGAATGCGATTTCAACTTCAATATCCATCGATAATCCGTCTGGAACCGTTAACGTAATATCGCCGCCCATAGAAGTAAGGAATACGCTCCGGTCGCCTTTATTTGGATTGCCGATCATCTTAGCTTCAATGTCTCCGCCCATTGTTTTAGCTTTGATTGACCCATCAACAGATTTAATTTCAATGTTGCCGCCCATAGTTTCGGCATCCACAAATTTCTCTGCATAATTAACCGTAATATCGCCGCCCATAGTCTTAACTTTAGTTCCGTTCAAAGCTCTATCAACATCAATTGATCCGCCCATTGAAAAAAGATTAATCTCATTTTCTGTGGAGCCGTTTCTGCTCTTTCCATTTACCTGTATAACTTTTCCGCCCATTGTTTTTGCATTTAAGTCGCCGGCTACATTTTCAATCAAAATATTTCCGCCCATAGTATGTACCTTTCCGTCAACTTCGCTCTCTTTTAAAGTTATTTCACCGCCCATAGTGTAAAGGTTGATATCCCCATTCAGATTCCTAAGGTCAAGTTCGCCTCCCATAGTTTTACCGTTCATTTCCCCATTCACATTATAGATTTTAATGCCGCCGCCCATAGTATTAAGATCTACATTATAATTATTTGGCACCTTTACAATAACTTTTGCGTTGGAATTGTAATTGCAATCATCGCCATTGTAAAAAGAAGTAATTTCAACATCATTTCCGTTCTGTTCAATTTCAATCACAATATCTTCAGCATCTTTTCCTTTTACAGTAACTTCAGCACTTACAATTTCTTTGTTCCATCCTTCAATGGAAATTCCGCCGCCGGTTTTTAAGTCGATTATAAGCGTTCCGCCCGGTTTTACTTTAAATTCCTTCAGATAATTTTTATCTGGTAATAGAGCCGGCACCCGGTTACTTATTAGCGGTTTAACCGGACTCTCGTTATTTGGCGATACCGGATCTGCTGCGACTAAGAGTAACCCGGTTACCGATAAGATTACAAGAATGATTAGCTTTTTCATTACGTCCCCTATAGATTTTTATTTAGAGTATCTTTTAATTATTATATTCTCGTTGCTTGATTTTGCAATTATTTTTCCGCCGCCGCCGTTAATTTCGTAAACCGCTTTTATTCTTCTTTCTCTATCATCAGTGGTATAGGATTTAGCTTCGAACTCCGACCTAATTTCGTATTCGTCCTTCATATTTCTCCAGTTCCCTCTAATTCTAATATCTGCTTCAATAGTGGCTTTAGCAGAAGGCAGCAGATTAATTTCGATTCTTCCCATGTTAGCATTTAAGTAACTTGTGCTTCCGGATGATGGATTAATATCAACCGTAATATTTCCGGCAGTTGCTTTAGCATTAACGCTGCCGGTAATGTTATGTAGTACTATATCGCCGGCATTAGAAGAAGCATCAATTACACCGGAACCATTCTGAACAACAAGGCTGCCTCCCATTGTCTGCATTATAACTTTACCATTCACATTTTCAATTTCGATACTGCCTCCCATAGTTTTTAATTGCGAATCGCCGCCAAGAACTTTAACATCAATTTCACCGCCATAAGTAACCGCATCAATTCCGTATATTGCTTTAACAACTTTAATATCTCCGCCCATTGTGCTTGCTTTTGCTGTTTCACCAATTACCTCGCCTATTTTTATATCGCCGCCCATTGTTGAAAGCAATAATCCGCCTTCAATATTACCAACAGTCAAGTCGCCGCCTTGTGTATTAGCTTTAACTTTTCCTTTAACATTTTTTAATGATATATCTCCGCCCATCGTATTAAGCTCAACATTGCCTACTACGTTGCCTTTTAGGATTATATCTCCGCCGGTTGATTTTGCCTCCACGCTGAACTGGGACGGAAAGCTAACATTCAAATCAACCTCCTGACCCCATCCCCAATCGGAATTATATTTTACGAAAACATTATTTCCTTCAAGGTACACTTCAATATTTTTTATTTCATCTTGATCCAGATTATCAACTTTTACAAAGACTTCATTTTTTTCCCAGGGAGTTAAAATTATTTTTCCGTAATTAAGATCAATATTAAGCTTGCCTCCTTTGTTTACTTTAAGTGATTTTGTGTATTCTCTGTATTCATTGCCATATAAATTCGCACCTAAAAAGAGTAAGGCAATACTTGTTATAATAATATTTATAGTTTTCATTTTATTTAACCTCCTTAATAAGGGATGCAGCTCTCAATCTAATGAAATCGCTCTCATCACCTTCCGCTTTCTTATTTAATACACTTATAATTTTATCGTCTAATGAATTGCCCTGAACTTTAAGAGTTGCAAGGGCATTAATTGCTGCAACACGCAAACCGGAATTAGAATCGTTCGAAAGAACGTAAAGGTAAGCATCGCGTATTTCCAGATCGAAAGAAAATTTCATAAGGACGTTTAGAGCTTCTCTTCTAACTGCGGGATTTTTATCATGCTTCATTGCTGTTATTAGAGCAGATTTTACTTTAGGATCCGGAATAAACTGCTCTGATTCTACAGAGGATGCAAGAGTATTTACGGTTCGTAATTTTAATCCGGGATTTTCCTGTGTAATTAGTACTGTTGCGAGCGCCCTTTGAATTACCGGATCGTCCGCTGTTCCTTTATAACTTATTGGTGAAGTACCAGAGGTTCCGCCAAATATTACTTCTATATCTCCACCGTCGAAGAATGGAACCGGAATTTTTATGTTCGAAATTTTTGTTTCGTATGAAGCGGGATTATCGAGGTCTATTGATTTCGAATTGGTTGTTATTTGCTTATTTGAAGAATAGAACAGGAAATATCCGACGAACACGCCAATTACAACAAGCGCAAGTGAACCAAAAGCAAGTTTGTAATTGACCAATAAAATATTATGTATCCAGCAAAGATTTTTATTTTTTGCCGGCTCTTTTGCGGTTTCATTCCTAACCGTCCTTATTAAATTATTACGTGCTGATTCTAAAAGTTTTTCATCTACTTCTCCTGGCCGGCTCAATAAGAACGATTCAAAAACTTTCTTAATAGAATCGAACTCCTCCCGCAGCTTATCATTTCCCATAATAAGGTTCTCGAACTCAATCTTTTCATTCTTATCCAGTTCATCCATTAAATAAAGCTGTGCTTGTTCTGAAAATTTTTCTTTGTTCATTTTAATACTCCTGTCTTTCTTCGACAAGTTCAGAATGATATTATTCCTTATTTCAATCCTTTTAATTTTTCTCTCATTTTATTTGTTGCCGTAAAAAGGTATCGTTTTATTGTTCCCTCGTTGCAATGCATAATATCGGCTATCTCTTTTATTTTATAATCCTGATAAAACTTTAATGTAAATGCCATTTTCTGCTGAGGCGAAAGCTGGTTCAATGCTCTGTTAATATGATTTGAAAGGACGCTTCCTACAGCTTTATCATCCGTTCTCAACTCTCCCGGTAATTGCTCTGCGAATGTTG
>DYHC01000087.1:5016-7715 GCA_020724325.1 Melioribacter roseus | reverse complement strand
ACCGGATTTTGGAAGAAGAGACAAATAATAATGTTAAAGAAAACCAAGGGCAAAAGTTTGCCCATGGCATTAATCCTCATACAGCGGCATTCCTTGCTCTGGCAGTTGTATTTATTCTTTATCAATTTGGCGGCGCTATACTTACGCTTTTAATTTTCGGTTTGGAATTTGAGAAAGCAGACGTAAATTCAGTCCGGCTCCTTACTATGGGCGGACAGATTTTATTCATTCTGTTACCCGCTCTCATTTTTGCAAAATTTGTTTATACCGATGTTACAAGCTCATTGAGAGTCAGAATTCCTTCACTAAAAGAAATTATTGTTTTTATCGGCGGATTAATCCTGCTTACTCCACTGCTTCAAAGTTTTCTTTACATACAAAATTTTCTTTTCAAAAAATTAGCCGATAGCAGCCCGTTAGTAAATTCTATAAGAAAATTGATTGATGAAATTGATAAAATGGTTCAGTCAGCTTATGGAAGCTTGCTTCAATCCGATTCAATCTTTGAAGCATCGTTTATTGTTTTTGTTGTTGCTGTAATTCCGGCATTATGCGAAGAAACTTTTTTCCGTGGATTTGTTCAAAGAAGTTTTGAGCACCGGTTTAAGCCATTATGGAGCATTATTCTAACTGCTGTCTTTTTTGGAATTTATCATTTTAATCCGTACGGCTTAATTGCTCTAATTGCATTAGGAGTTTATTTTGGATATGCTGCTTATTTGAGCAACTCAATTTTCATTCCTATAATTTTATTGCCGTAACAGCTTTTATGATTTTCGGTGATCAGGAGTTGATTAACTCCAGCGTTATGCCGGAATCCCATATTCTCCATCACTTTATCAGTTTTGCATTATTGATTCTGCTTTTTGCAGCTTTTATTATGTATGTGAAAAAAAATTATCAATCCCTCAAAAAAAACAAGGATGAGATATGATCTGTTCAAATTGTGAGTATGAATATGTAGATGGAGTTACAGTGTGTGCCGACTGCGGTGCAGATTTAATTTCCAAAGAAGAATTCGAGGGAAGCTTATTACACCCTTCGGATTGGGTAGTTGTAGGGACATTTGCAGAATTATACGAGGCGGAAATGCTGAAAGCTAATTTAAGCGGCGCCGGCATAGACTCCCTCTTTTTCACTAAAAAGGATCGAAATTTTCCTCTTTCTGGAAGCTGGGAAACAATTAAACTTCTTGTTAAGAAGAAAGATGCCAATGATGCTTTAGAAATTATTAACGATATCAAAAACAGAACCCCTGAGGAAAATACCGGAGAGACTACAAATGAAAATGGGTAATCTCGCAACAAGAATTATTGTTTCACTTTTTGGAATTCCTTTAATAATTATTGTAAGTATCCTTGGTAAGTTTCCCTTTTTGCTTTTTACGTTGATTATCGGTCTGATATCATTTTTTGAATTTTCTAAAATGCTTTCGCGAAGAAAATATTTTCCAAATCTTATGGTCGGTTTTATTTCTATTTCGTTTATGATTTTCAATTCATATTACAATTTTATTTCGATCAACATTCTGGTTTTCTCAATAGTGGTTGTTCTATTTTTATTGGAATTATTCAGAAGAAGCGAATCTGCAATAGCAAATCTTGGCACATCGCTAATAGGAATTTTTTACATCGGTTTTTTTTCATCGGCACTTGTGCTTATACGAGAATATTACAACGATTCAAGTTTCCTATACGACCAGGGCGGATATTTAATAATAGCCGTTCTTGCAACAATATGGATTTGTGATTCAACCGCATATTTTATTGGTTCTGCAATTGGTAAACACAAAATTTTTCCACGCATAAGTCCGCACAAAAGCTGGGAAGGTGCCGCTGCCGGATTTTTGTTTTCGATTATATCCATGGTAATCGCACAAATTGTTCTGCTCGACTTTATAGCGATGCAGAATGCCGTAGCAATTGGTGTTATTGTTGGTCTGTTTGGACAGGTAGGAGATTTTGTAGAAAGTCTATTAAAACGTGATGCAAATGTTAAAGATTCTTCATCACTCATCCCGGGTCACGGCGGAATTCTCGATCGGTTCGATTCACTACTTTTTTCGGCACCTATTATTTACATCTATTTAGAAATTTTTATTCAGAGATGAACGAAGTAAATATTAAACCTATAACCATAAAAAAATCTCTTCTGCTGTTCGGTGTTCCGTCAATTATTTTTTACATAACTACAAAATATTTGATTCCGTATGCGCTTCTTAACCTCGGGTTCGAGTATATTTTTGCTTGGTTTTTATTCGGAGGATTATGCGTATTTATTCCTCTCTTTATTCTAACCTTCGTTTTGTTGAAAAATGAACAGAAGAATTTGGATCGTGTAATTATAGTTAACTGGCTAAGATTACATAAGCCGAATAAGAAGCAAATTTATGTGTCAATTGCAGCTGCTCTGGTTTGTTTTGTTTTATCGGGCTTAGTTGTGCTGACATATAATTTGTTAGCCGATCTTACGAATTTATTCGGACGTCTTTATTCATCACAAAATTCTTTTGATACCGGAGATGCAAATCCATTTGTGATTCTAATTGCATGGCTGCCATTTTTTTTCTTTAATATTTTTGGAGAAGAACTTCTTTGGCGGGGTTTTATTCTACCAGGTCAAATTGAAAATAATGGTAATATAGGCTGGATTTTAAATTCAATCTTTTGGTTTGTGTTTCATCTAAGTTTCGATTTCCA
>DYHC01000087.1:0-5006 GCA_020724325.1 Melioribacter roseus | reverse complement strand
CTCTGCTGCCTATTTTAATTCTTCTGCCTTATCTAGTTCAAAAATATCAGAACACCTGGATCGGAATTATAATCCATACACTTTATAACGGTCCAATTTTTGTGTTAATTACTTTTGGTGTAATATCATAATATTTTCATGAGGTGAAAATGAAATCAATTTTAAGAACAATATTTTTACTGGTCTTTATATCTGCAATTTCTTC
Organism: Melioribacter roseus; assembly: GCA_020724325.1. Lineage (GTDB taxonomy): Bacteria > Bacteroidota > Ignavibacteria > Ignavibacteriales > Melioribacteraceae > DSXH01. The sequence goes on along the minus strand of DYHC01000087.1, from coordinate 4,801 downwards.
AGCACAATCGCTTGAAGAGATAAAAAAACAGATTACAAGAAATGACGAAAGTCTGCAGCACCGGTTAGACCGGCTCGAAAAACTTGTTGACGATGTCCTCTGGTTTCAGCGCGTTGGTGATGTTGCATTTGTAGATAAAATATTTATTACCGGTCCGCCGCCGGCAAAGGAAAAAAATCCAACCGGACAGGGTGCCGGCAATCCGGTTAAGTTCTGGTCCTATGTTTTTATTCCTAAAGGGATAGATTACAATAAGAAATATCCGTTAATAGTTTTACCACACGGAGGAGTACATGCCGATTTTACTACATATTACACACATATTATAAGAGAATTAATGTATCAGCAATATATTGTTGTAGCTGCTGAATACAGAGGAAGCACGGGTTACGGCGAAGGATTTTATAAAAGAATTGATTACGGAGGATTAGAAAACGAAGATGTAAATGCAAGCAGACAATACATTCTTGATAATTACGATTTTGTTGATCCGCATAGAGTTGGAATTATTGGATGGAGCCATGGCGGACAAATTGCATTGTTCAACATTTTTGATTATCCTGAAAACTACAAATGTGCCTTTGCCGGTGTTCCTGTAAGCGACTTAGTTGCACGAATGGGTTACAAGAATGATGAATACCGCGATCTTTTTTCAGCCGATTACCATATAGGTAAAACTGCAGAACAGAATGTTCAGGAATACAAAAAGAGATCTGCGGCATGGAACGCGCATAAATTAAAAACACCGTTATTGATTCATACAAATACTAATGACGAAGATGTAAATGTACTTGAGGTTGAACATCTTATTAAATCCCTTAAAGCCGAAGGGAAAAAATTTGAGTACGAAATTTTCAAGGATCTGCCGGGCGGACATTCGTTTGACAGAATGGACCATAAAGTTGGGCGCGAAATCAGAATTAAGATTTACAAATTTTTAGACAAGTATTTAAATCCTCCAAAAAAAATTACTACATTAAAGGAGATCGAAAAAGCGGCTTATAGAAATTAGTGTACATTCGTGTAATTCGTGGCAAAAAGCTTTTGCTATGAACTATTGCGCAAAATCAGAATTAAGATTTACAAATTTTGGGACAAGTATCTAGATCCTCCTAAAAAAATTAGTGCTCATTCGTGTAATTCGTGGCAAAAAGCATTTGCTATGAACTATTGCGCGAAATCAGAATTAAGATTTACAAATTTTTAGACAAGTATCTAGATCCTCCTAAAAAAATTAGTGCTCATTCGTGTAATTCGTGGCTCAAACATTTGCCACGAATTGCACTAATTTTCACGAATTAAAGTACAACTCTTTTATAAAGCAATTTATCCCTTCCAAAATTTATTATTAAACCTAACTTATAATTTGAAACGGCGAGATAATTGATAGTCTGTTTAATAAATTCATCCGGAATTTCATTAACTGCTTTCACTTCAAGAATAATTTCGTTACCTATTGTAAAATCTGCATAATACTTGTGAGGAAGAATAATTTCTTTGTATTGAATATCAAACTGCTTTTCTCTTTCATAATAAATTCCTTTTTTTCGAAATTCATATTCAAGCGCATCTTTATAAACAATTTCTAAAAATCCACCTCCTAAAATTCTATGCACTTCCATACAAATCCCAATTATCTGAAACGCCTCATCTTTATAAATCAATTCGCTCATAATTAATTAGTGCTAATTCGTGAAATTAGTGGCAAATTCTTTCCCTTACTAACAAAACTAAAATAATTAACAGCAAAACACATTAATGATTATAACGTTTCTAATATTCTACAAAACATTCTCCCGCAACCAACCAGATTAAATATCTTAAAACTATTTCCATATATTTAACGTAATAAGTTTTATTAATAGAGCACAAAAATTATATGCCGTCCAATCCAAAAATTTCTGTAATAACACTCGGGTGTTCAAAAAACAGTGTTGATTCAGAAAGATTAATGAATCAGCTAAACCTTAATAAATTTGATCTGACAGAAAACCCGGATGAAGCCGATTCGATAGTAATAAATACATGCGGATTTATCGATTCAGCAAAAGAAGAATCCGTAAATACAATTTTATCTGCAGTTGAACTAAAGAAAAAAGGAAAGCTTAAAAAAATAATTGTCGCCGGATGTCTTTCGGAACGGTACATGGAAGACCTTAAAAAGGAGATTCCTGAAGTTGATTCCTATTTTGGAACCGAAGCTTATGAAGAAATAGTGAATGCATTTGGGGGCGACCTTAAATACGAACTTATTGGCGAAAGACATCTTACAACGCCAAAACATTTTACATACCTAAAAATATCCGAAGGATGCGATAACCCATGTTCTTTCTGTGCTATTCCGCTGATGAGAGGACTTCACAAATCTAAACCGATGGATCAACTAATTCAGGAGACAGAGCTCCTGGCAGCAAAAGGAGTTAAGGAAATAAATATCATCGGGCAGGATACAACAGATTATGGCAAAGAATCCGGTAAAAGAAATTTGGCTGAACTATTAACAAAAATTTCGATAATTGATGGAATTGAGTGGATTAGATTATTATATGCATACCCTTCGCACTTTCCGGAGGATTTGATTGATGAGATTGCCGGTAATCCAAAAGTTTGTAAATATGTAGACATTCCTCTTCAGCATATCTCGGATAACATTTTGAAATCTATGCGCCGGGGAATAACTAAACGTCGTACAATAGAATTACTAAACAAATTAAGGGAAAGAATACCGGATATTACGCTGCGTACTACATTTATTGTTGGCTACCCAAACGAAGGAGAGAAAGAGTTTGCGGAACTTTGCGAGTTTGTTAAAGATATAAAGTTTGACCGGATCGGTGTATTTAATTATTCGTTGGAAGAAAACACACCGATTTACATTCTTGGTGACCCGGTTCTGCCGGAAGTAAAAGGAGAAAGAAAAGCAGTATTGATGAATATCCAAAAAGAAATTTCTCAAAGTAAAAACGAGTCACTCATCGGCAGAAAAATGAAAGTTATAATTGATAGTTTAGATGGCAATTTCTTTATCGGTCGAACAGAAAAAGATGCTCCGGAAGTGGATGGCGAAATTCTTATAAAAAACGACAACATCAAAATGAGAATTGGAAACTTTTATGACGTTGAAATTTATGATTGCAATGAGTATGATTTGTTTGGAAAAATAGTTAATTCCAAATAAGTTTTTTATTTTCAAATAGATTTCATTTACAGATAGATAACACCTGTAAATATCAAAGGAGTAAACAAAATGAAAAGGATCTGGATATTTATACTTGCATTTGTTGTAACAGCGAAAGCACAGGTTGAATACTCTGCAGAAACTGCTCTTGCAATTAATGCACCTATGTTTTTTATAGATTTTGCAAATTATAAAAGCGAATTACCGGAGAAAGCCAGATTGGATGTTTTTGTTCAGATCCCTTATTCCTCTATTCAATTTATTAAAAAGGACGATTCCTTTATTGGTGGTTATAATGTAACTCTAACTTTTTTCGATCCGAACAAAAAGAATATTTTATTCGAAAGAATCTGGAAAGAAAAGATAACCTCTAACAATTTTGTAGAAACAATCTCTAGAAATCATTATAATTTTTCTTATAGAACGTTCGACTTAAAACCGGGGAAATATACAATTAGATGTATTCTTGAAGACTCTGACTCCAGGAGGGCAGGAACACGCGAGTACAAAGTTGAGTTGAAAAACCTTTTAGACACTCTTAGCGTGAGTGATATTCTCTTTATTACGGAAATAATAACTGACTCTTCTGGCGAAAGAATAGTTCCAAATATTTCCAAAACCGTTTCCAATAAAACAACTTCACTTCCTTTCTCATTCGAAATTTATTCTAATAAAGATCAGCAGGTTGTACTTGAATATCAAATTGAAAATCTTAGAAGCAAAGCAATTACTAAATACATGGATACTATTACAGTTAAAGCCGGAACAAACCCCATTTATCACACAATCGAAAATACAAATTTTAAACTGGGGGAATTTATTTTAAGAATTATTCTTAAAGATAAAGACTGGAAAGATGTTGCATCGTCACAAAAATTATTTTTATCTAAAATTTCTAGTTTCCCAAATTCAATTGCAGATCTTGATAAAGCCGTTGAACAGTTGTTGTATATTGCCTCTCCTAAAGAAATGAGTTATATAAATGATGCCGAGAATTATGATGAAAAACTCGATAGGTTCATAAAATTCTGGGATAAGAAAAAACCAAATCAACAAGTAGAAGAAAATCCGGTTTTATATGAATATTATAGAAGAGTTGATTACGCTAACAAAAATTTTAAGGGAATGTCTGAAGGATGGCGTACAGACATGGGATTAATATACATTACATTTGGGCCTCCCGACAATGTAGAAAGGCGGCCAATGGAAGCTTACTCTATTCCTTATGAAATTTGGGAGTACTACGATTTGAATAGAGCTTTTATCTTTACAGATCCAACCGGATTTGGAGATTACCGGTTGGTTAATCCAGATTACAGCCGTTGGCCTGGATATAGGTGATAAAAATGTACAATGCATAATGTACAATACAAAGTGTATAATGAATAGTGAAAAAAATTAATAATAAGTTTTTAATTCTCCTCATTTCATTATACATTATCAATTATACATTACCAATAATAATCATAAAGAATGATCCTTACAGTAACTATCAATCCTTTATTAGAGAGAAAACTTTACTTTTCAAAAGTACATTATGGTAAAGAGAACCGGGCATTTAAAGAAGAATTTGCTGCCGGCGGTAAAGGGATTAATGTAAGCAGACAGTTAAATTACCTCGGA
>DYHC01000086.1:1052-7751 GCA_020724325.1 Melioribacter roseus | reverse complement strand
TGGCGGGGCCGACGAGACTCGAACTCGCGACCTCCTGCGTGACAGGCAATTAAACCCGCATTTATAAATCAAAATCAAAACATTTCAGCACTCGAAACTAGTATTTCAAGGTGCTTTTTTCAAAAAGTGCTGAAATAGTGCTGAACTAAAAATCGTCTTCTTCAAGGAAAGTATCCAATGTCACATCGTCCAGAATTTGTCTAATATTTTTCAATTTGAAATCGACATAATTCTTATCAGTTACCTTTATATCCGCGTGATCGGCGAGCTTTTGAACTGTATAAATATCTATCTTGAGCACGTTGATTAGAAAAGACATGAATGTTGAGCGTATCTGTTTGAGTGTATATTCGTCTTGAATTTTTTTCGCTTTCTTCAATAGTTTTATTCCACGCTTCCAGAACGAAAGCGGCCAAGTATAATTTTCCGGAACAACAGCGTACATGTCGAATAATCTGCCCTTATCACCTTCCTTAACACCCATTTCTTCTATTAATTTTCTGAGTTCGTTATAAAGTGGAAAACGATAGAATAATTTCTTCTTTGCTTTTCCTGTCTTAACGTTACGAATTATTATCCGTTTTCGTTTGAAGTCGATGTCCTCTTTCAATTGCATTAATGCTGATGAAGGACGGCAGCCGGTAAGTAGCATGAAATAAATAACCCAATAATGATGCTGATAAACTTTATCGAATTTGAAATACTCAATAATATTAACCATATCATCAAGAGGGATTGGATTAGGATCAGTTTCTTCACCTTGGACCGGTTCAACTATATTGTTTCGAGCATAATTTTTTTCAACGAAATATTTCCATAATGAACTTAGAGCTCTTGTATATATCGAACGTGAATTAGTCGACATCGATTTAAATTCAATCTGAATCGTACCATCTTTTTTCTTGGTTTTCCTACCGGTTATTTTTCTTTCCTCGAAATAGTTTAGCAGAGCTACATAATCGTTCAAGTTGTATTTGTAAATAAATTTATTCCTACATGCTTTTATCATGTGATCCACAGCAATATCATAAGTTTGTAAAGTTTTTTTCTTCAGACCTTTTTTTATCCCCGGGACCATCTTCAAAGCCTTAAATTCTTTGTATCCTTCTGATAATAATAATTTTTTGTGGATGATTTGGGATTTTGTGTTTTTTTCGAAGTTCCTATCTGCAAGAGCTGATTTAAGCTCTTTCACTTTACGCCAAAGTTCAGGTGTCCCTTGTAGTTCTAATTTTTGTCCAGGTTTCTTTTTTGTAAGGCGCTGTAGATCGGCGGCAGTGGCTTCTATCTTGGTATTGTGTTCCTTGCGTTTATATTTCGGTTCAGGCTCAAATTTATCATAGTATCGGAACCAATAGTAAGGGCTGCGCTTTCGTAGGAACACTCCTCTCATCTCAAAAACCAATCTTTCTTTTTTCGGGCTCAGGTGGAATCATAAGTTCTTTGATGGCTTCAAATACAGCTGCAATCTGTTTATCATGTACTGTTATCTTTGATTCTAATTCTTTTAATTGAACTGCAAACTTTTTATTTGTATCAATCATTTTTCGTAACTGAACAAAAGCCCGCATAATTTCAATATTTACCTTTATTGCGCTTTTACTATTAAGTAAACCGGAAAGCATTGCAACGCCTTGCTCTGTAAAGGCAAGAGGCATTTTTCTAACGCCACCCCAACTTGATGTCACAAAGTGTGATTTCAAGTCTTGAAATTCTTTTGTATTAAGCTGAAACATGAAATCAGAAGGGAACCTTTCGATATTTCTTCTTACGGTCTGATTCAAAGCGCGGACTTCAACATCGTAAAGAGCGGCTAAGTCTCTGTCCAGAATAACTTTTTCGCCACGAATAAGAAATATTTTTTGAACAATTGATGGATTAGATAATATTGGTTTCATTTTACAAGCCGTAGCTTAGTTTGAGAGATGCGTGAGGCAATTTCGAATTTAATATTCTCTCTCATTTCTTCTAATTCCTTGACTGTAACAATTTTATTACCGAGCGAAACTTTTCCCCGATATATGTTTCCGATCTTTATCATTTCTTCAATATCATCAAGCTGCACTTGAAGCTGTTTGAGAGTTATTGGGTTCATTGTTAACCGCCCTAATTTCCAAAGTAAATACTAAGCGTGCCACCAATACGTTGAAAATCATAATTTGTTTTTTGAGCTTGAGAATTCGAAAGAATATTTTCATGATCCCATTGTGTTTGTTCGAAAAAAGCGGACAGCGTAATTTTATTGCTGATCGGGTATTTCAATAGGAGATTAAAACAAATTCTTGGAGGTATTTTAACGGCTATTTCTTGGGTGTAATAAGGATAATTAGTTCTGGGAATAGTAGTTTGATAATTACCTTTTAGGACAAAGGGAGTAATGTGGAAAGATATTCTCTTTCCATCTGGATTGTTTTCTTGAGCGAACAGATTCCCGCTAATTGAGATCAAAGAAAAGACGAGAATGATTAACGAAATATTTTTTTTCATAGCACACCCGATTTATGTTTTAATCCTTCAATTTCGGCTATATAGAAACATCTGCACCAACCACGACCTTCTTTCTTTTCATGTGTGCATTCTGGATTTGGTATTGGCATCGTTTTCAAAGCATCTTCGATTGTATAAATTTTCCCGTCATTCTCTTTGCAATGTTCACAGCCAATAGCATGGATTTTCACTTTTTTTATTAATTTACTTTCGCCTTTTTTCAACAACTCGAATCGCATACTTTCTTGTAAAAGATTGAAAAAATCTTCTCCATTTTGATATTTTATTAAAGCCATGCTGAAATACAACATTTTAAGTTCATGAAAGTCTTTCGATGTATAAACCAATCTGTGAAAAATCTGTTCAAGAACTTCCGAATTTTCTACCTCGGTTCCTTTTTCTTCAGATAATAATTGCTTTTTTGCTAAGAATATTTCGTTAGTTATTCCAAACTGCGAAAAGTATTTTACATAATAATTTATTTCACTTCGCTCGCTCCATTTTTTTCTAATCTCATCAGCTTGAGTTTTCGTAACATGGACTTTCTTTTTAAGATCGGGATCAGTCAATACAAAAATAAACTGTTTACAAAATGGGCATTTTGATTTTGCATTCGGAATCTTATCCAAGGTATTATTACAATAAGGACAATGCACCATATTTTCTTCCATTTGGATGCTTCTCATTTTAGTTTATCCATCCCTTTATTTTGGCTATGATTAATATCTTTAGCCATGCTACTGCGCAACGAGGCGTTCTCTTCTTTTAATTCTTCATTTTCTTGAGTAAGTCGGAAAAGTTTAGATTCCAGTTTTTGAAGTCGCTGCTCCATTTCTTCAAATTTCTTTTTTGTTTCATCATCCACGGTGGCACCCCGTTTACCTGTAAAAAGAAAAATAATATCTACACCGGCAACCAACAGTTTATGAATGAATGTTGCCTTAGGTTCCTGAACGGCACTTGTATAAAGAGAAAGATTATTATGTCTCATCTTAGATGCTAATTTACCAATACCGCCAAAATCATCTTTCGCAATCTTTTTAAGTCTTTCCCCAAATATTTCTTTCGAAAATTCGTCCAAAACAAACCTTTTATAAAAATCTTATTAAATCATAAGATTTTCTTGACAAAATCTTATGTATACATTATATTTACACCAACAATTAAACTTCAATAAAAAACGATAAACATTATGGAAACAATTAATCAGCAAACTAAAAAAGATTACCGAAGAACACAAATCAATTTTACGCAAGAGGAACTAAATCTACTGAAAGATGAAGTTTATGAATTGTTCCCCAATGGTCAGAAATCAATTGCGAATATTCTGCGAATTAAGAACCCACAAAATTTGACTGCCGCATTCAACAGACGAAACATGAAATTGGCTTTAAGAATACGGGAACTCGTGAACACCTATAAAGCCCGTAAAGAACAAAATGCTGTTGAAAAAGTAACTGAAGCAGTTTAGAAAAACTCAATCTATGAACGGGAAAAATTCAATGCAGACCGAAAAATTCAACATGTTGAACGAAGATCAAAAATTTATCAATCAAATACTTGATAGGGCAGGGCTTGAAATTGCGTGGTTAGCAAACAAGGTGCATATGGATTATGACCTTGTACGTTATCAACTGCGAGAAGCAAAAATCTACCGCCAGGATTTTCACGAAAAAGTAAAAGAGATATTAAAGAAAGAAGGACTAATCACTTCTAACCTTGAAATTTGCGGATTACTTAAGGACGAATTAATAGATTTCTCTACAGTACTCTCCGGTACAATATCGATCGTTTCAAAAAGCATAAAGGATAAAATACGAGACAGGACTTTAACTGATGATGAAAAGAAAGTATTGAAAGAACAATTGCGTAATCAACTTAATAGAGTAACAGACGAATTTAACGACTTACTCATAACAATTGATTTGAAATAGCGAGGTAAAAATGATTAGTAAACATAACGAATTTACGACAGCGACATATCCCAATTGGTTCTGGGATGTTATTGTAAAGTGTTTAAAAAATGCTGATGAAATCCAGATAAGAAAATTTATTATTGAAAGCGATCATTCATCAAAGTTAAGCATTCCGGATGAAGATGAATTTGAAAAATTATTTGCTGAACTCAAAAATAATTTCGATAAAAAATGAATGACGCTGCAATCATAATGACCCGCGCCGAGCGTTTGATAATCGAAAAGATTGAATCGCTTGAGCGAAAACTTGACGAACTGAAAGAAGAAAAAGCCGGGGAGAGCATTGAGGAAATTTCGCTCAACAAAGCGGCGAAGCTTTTACGAGTTGGCACAGATAAAATAATCCGGGCTGTTGAGAACAGGCAGCTTAGGGCTATCCCTTATCGTGACGCCAAAAGAAAGAAACGTTACCGCTTCCGCGTTGCAGACATCCGGGAATATCAACGCAACCGGCAAACAAAAACGGTTGAAGATTTTGAAGGCATTGAAACGGCAGAGGAGATAACAAAACGAATTTTCAATGCGGGATGAATAGGAACGGTTCCTATGTGGTCTCATAAGCCAACGAAGCGGGTTCGACGCCCGCTACTAACATAAACGCATGGAGGAAGCATGTTAGAATGTTTGAATGAGTTGAAATTAGAATGGTGGATACTTATTGCGATGGGCTTATTCTTGCTCTGTTTTGGGCGGATTGCTTGGGATTATTTAAAACAAATATTTGGAGGAGAGGAATAGAATGATATGGTTTTTGTTACGAATTCTGATATAAATAAACTTAAAAAGGCTTGGAATGAAAGACAAATATAAATTTAAAGTCTATCGCTCGGACCATGACGAAATAAAAACTTTGCGTCAGTGGATTGAGTTTGCAGATAAGAATGATGCAATATTCGCAATAAGTTCAGCACATGATAAAATCAAGATAGTAACTGGCGGTATACTTCAAGAAAAGGTTTTAAGAGAATTAACGGAACATAATTTTTTAAGCAATAAAAAAAGCCCGTTGCAGCGGGCTTGAATTATTTCGGAGGGGTGGGACAAATGAATACCTATAAAACATCAATCAACACGAAAGAGATGAGCCGAGAGGAATGGTTAAAATCTCGGCGTATTGGCATCGGCGGAAGTGATGTATCAGCAATACTTGGCTTTGATAGATACCGCACTCCGCTCGATATTTATTTCGAAAAGACATCAGAAGAAATAATTGAAAAGTCAGTGAACGCAAAGATGAAAGCCGGGTTGATGTTGGAAGATGTCATTGCTGATTGGTTCAGGGAAGAAACTGGTCTTGTTGTGCGTCGTGATAACAAAATCCGAATCCACAAAGAAATACCCTTCCTACTCGCTAATATTGATCGCTTAATTACAGGCAGTGACGGTCCGGGTGTTCTAGAGATAAAAACAACATCCGGTTGGATAGCGAGGAATTGGGAAGACGGCGATGTTCCATTGGATTACTATGCTCAGCTGCAGCATTATCTTTCTGTAACCGGCTATGATTATGGTTATTTCGCTGTTCTTGTTGACGGATGGGATTTTAGAATCTTCAAGCAAGATCGTGATAATGACTTTATAAAATCAATGAACGAGCAACTCATAGATTTTTGGATACACGTTGAAAAGGGCGATCCGCCCGAGCCGATAAATAGTGAAGATGTTAAAAAACTTTACCCACAGCACACAGAAGGGGTATCAATTGAGGCGAAAAAAGAAACCTACGAGGTTTACAATAATTTACTACAAGTGCGTAAACTTATAAAAGAACTTGAGGCTGCCGAACTCGAATACATAGAGTTTTTTAAAAAGATAATGAAAGATGCAGAATCCATTGAATATGAGGGACGTAAATTAATTAGTTGGAAAGCAGCTAAACCGAAAAAAATTTTTCAATCAAAAATATTCCAAAAGGAACATCCGGAATTATACAATAATTACGTTATTGAAATTCCGAGCGTTAGAACTTTTTTATTAAAAGAATTAAAGGAGGACTCAAATGACAACGGCTGAAAGAGCAAAAGAAACATTAAGGAACAATGACAACGGCAAAGACGAAAACAAATCGACTGCTGTTGATATTTTAAAAAAAGCAAAACGTCCGGGAACAATGCTCGGCCTTAGAAGTGGGGACGTTAAATCCGTCATTGAAGCATACAAGCCACTGATAGCGCAAGCGTTGCCCAAACATTTAACGGCAGAGCGAATCATCCAGGTCGCGACAACGTTAATTAGC
>DYHC01000086.1:0-1042 GCA_020724325.1 Melioribacter roseus | reverse complement strand
CGCCGGAACTTGCTGAATGCTCTGTTGAGAGTTTAATAGGTTCAGTGATGCAATGCAGTATTCTTGGATTCGAACCAATTCCGGCTCTTGGTCAAGCATATTTAATTCCCTTCAACAACAAAAAAACGGGTAAGAGAGAAGTTCAATTCATAATTGGTTATAAAGGATTGGTTGATCTTGCAAGGCGTTCCGATAAAATACAAACTATTTATTCACAATGCGTTTACAGCAATGATGATTTTGATTATGAGTTTGGACTTGAGCCAAAACTGATACACAAGCCCGCAAAAGGAGAGAGTGGTGAATTTATTTTCGCCTATGCAGTCGCAAAGTTCACGAACGGCGGATTTGCTTTTGAAGTAATGAGCAAAAAAGACATTGAAAAAATAAAGAAGATGTCTCCAGCAAGCGAAAGCAAATACTCGCCTTGGAACGGCGAGGAGATTATTGTTGATGAAATGCGCAAGAAAACAGTGATACGAAGATTAGCGAAAATGCTGCCGATGTCGATTGAATTTGGCAAACAAACCATTGCCGATGAAAAAACAATTAACGTTGATTCTTATGACAAAGGCGAAATTGACTTGAACGCAATTGACAGCGCTGATTATTCTGTTGCTGAAAACAATTCTAAAAAAGAAGAATTATTTAACAAAAATGAAGAAGTTTAACAATTACGCTTTTAAGATGCGGCAGAAATACGGAACCGAATGGGATGCACCGCTATTTGTCTCGGCTAATCCATCCCGAAGAGAGCTTGAGTGTGCCACCACCACTCAGGCTCCGCTTATTATAGATGATGCAACAGAGGAAAAGGCAGACATCTTTAATTCATTGCCGAGTTCAATTGTGGAAGAACAGCGGAACAAAGTTCTTGAAGCTTTCAAGCATTTAGGACCGGCGACAGATAATGAAGTTGCGAGAACATTAAATATAGTTCCATCAACAGTTGCAGCTCGAAGAAATGAATTAAGAGATCTAGGATTAATTGTTCCATTGCTTGATGGTGAAGGCAAAAAAGCAAAACGAAAAGATTCAATTA
>DYHC01000085.1:5563-7828 GCA_020724325.1 Melioribacter roseus | reverse complement strand
GCTTGTGCCTGTTCCGGTTTTTTTACCCTTATTCCGGTTGTATTCCCAAAATTCTCAATTTTTTCTATTATTGCATGTCCTTTAAGGAATGAAATATCGCCTTCATAATTTAAGCTGACATTTCTTTGAGCATACTTAGCTTTTATTTCGCTCAATCTACCTTTCAAAATAATTTTACCATGGTCAATCATTGCAAGGTGGTCGCAAAGTTTCTCAGCAAAATCCATAAGGTGGGTAGAAAAAATTATTACTTTGCCGCGTTCTTTCATCTCGAGAATAATATCTTTCAAAAGATTTGTATTTACCGGATCAAGACCCGAGAAAGGTTCATCAAGAATAATAAAATCAGGATCGTGAAGTACTGTAGCAATAAATTGAAGTTTCTGCTGATTCCCTTTTGAGAGGTCTTCAACTTTAGAAAGCCGCCGGTCATAAAGTTCAAACCGTTTTAAGTATTCATTTGCTTTCTTATGAACATCTCTTCCGCTCTTTCCTTTTATCTCTGCAAAATAATTGAGCGTATCCATAACTTTCATTTTTTTGTAGAGACCTCTTTCTTCAGGAAGATAGCCAACACAATTCTTAAACTCCTGCCCAATCTTAACACTGCGGAGATTAACCTCGCCTTCATCGGGCATATAAATGTTCATCATCATTCGAATTGTAGTGGTTTTACCGGCACCGTTTCTTCCGATTAGTCCGAATATAGAACCTTCCGGAACTTCGAATGATGCATGGTCTACAGCCACTAACGAATCAAACCGTTTTGTTAGATTTTTTACTTCTAGTGCATACATTGATTTCCCCTAATTGTGACTTTATTATGACGTGAAATATAGCGAAGTTGATTCAAAATTTTTTTAAATAGACCTTTGAAAAAATTCTGAAACGTCACTTCGAAGGATTCCGACTTGTCGGGAGACTGAGAAATGTCATTTCGTAGGAACAAAGTGACTGAGAAACTACGAATAGATTCTTCACCTCGTTTCACTCGGCTCAGAATGACAGTACACTTTCTACTCTGTCATTCTGAGGCAACGAAGCGACTGAGAAGAGTTATTTCGAATCCCGCAAGGCGGGATGAGAAATGTTATTTCGATCCCGATGTTTTTAATCGGGAGAGAAATGACAAGCGTTATTTTTTAGAGGTTATTTTAAAATTAACAGCGCTCGGTTAAGAATATATTTATTCTTGCCGGGTAAAGCTTAACTTTTTTGTCCAGTATTTAATCTGTTTTTCAACCTCATCGTATGAAGTACTTCCTTTCGAAGTTTTATTCTTAATGCTCGATTTAGCGGTTAGATATTTGTATAGATCGGTGAGGAAATGAGCCGATATCTTTTCGTATTCGGTTAAAGAAATTTCATTCAGCTTTTTTCTCTTCAATACAGAAAGCGCAACTACTTTACCAACAATATTATGTGCTTCTCTGAAGGGTACATTCTTTTTTACCAAATAATCTACAAGCTCGGTAGAAAGCAAGGAACTGCCGTTTAGTTCTTTTTCGAATCGATCTTTATTGAATTTAGTTTTCTTTAATAACATAGATAAAATATTGACGCACATATTAGTAGAAGTAACAGCTTCGATCAGATGGAATTTATCTTCCTGCATATCGCGGTTATAAGCAAGCGGAAGAGATTTCATAACAGTTAATATTCCAATTAGAGCGCCATAAACTCTTCCGGTTTTTCCACGGACAAGTTCTGCGATATCAGGATTTTTTTTATGTGGCATAAGACTGCTGCCGGTTGCGACCGAATCATCAAAAGCGGCGAAAGAAAATTCCTGCGAGATCCATAATACAAGCTCATCGGCTAATCTGCTTAAATTCATAATTATGATAGAGCAGATACAAATCAGTTCAATTAGAACGTCGCGGCTCGAAACAGCATCGAGAGAATTGTGGACTATTCCTTTCATCCCAAGTAACCGGGCAGTATAGTTTCTATCAATTGGTATAGTAGTGCCGGAAAGCGCTGCGGCGCCAAGCGGCGATTTATCTGCACGCTTCATACAATCGTTTAGCCGCTCGATGTCGCGTTCAAACATCCATATATATGCCAGAAGATGATGCGCAAATAGAACCGGCTGTGCCCTCTGTAAGTGAGTGTAACCGGGAATTATTGTATCCTTATGTTTAACTGCGATCTTTAGAAGTGATTTCTGAAGTTCTAAAAGTACTTTATTCATTGATACAATTTCTTTTTTGATGTAGAGCCGCTCATCAATGGCAATTTGATCATTACGGCTGCGTGCCGTGT
>DYHC01000085.1:0-5553 GCA_020724325.1 Melioribacter roseus | reverse complement strand
TGTGAAGTTTCTTCCCTGTTTCGCCAATCCTCTTAGTCAATTCCTCTTCTATAAATGAGTGGATATCTTCGTCACGCCAATCATATTTCAATTTACCGGATGCTATTTCTTTTCGTATCGATTCAAGTGTACTTATAATTTTTTTCGACTCAACAAGAGTAATTATTTTCTGCCGTGCTAACATTTTAATATGTGCAATGCTTCCGGTAACGTCCTCGTTGTAAAGTTTGCCATCTATCTCAATTGAAGATGAAAACTTAAGAGCGTTTTCATTAAGCTCTTTTTTGAATCGGCTGTTCCAGGTTGGCATCTTATAATCCAGAAGTGAACTAAAAGTAATTAACTATTCAAATATAAGACACAGATTTAACAGAATAAAACTAATTGCAGCAGATGAATAATTGGTAATTACTTATAGTTCCTTATAATATTACTTACGCTACTGCACTTGTTTTTTCGTTTTTAATTTTTTGCGTTACACGGTTATATGTTTTAAGAGGCAAACCATATATTTTAATAAACCCTTCCGAAGCTTTATGGTCAAATTGATCTTCAGCCGTGTAAGTAGCAAGCGCCGGATCGTATAAAGAGTATGGCGATGTTCTTCCTGTAACTCTCAAAGTTCCTTTATAGAGTCTTACTTTAACAAGTCCGGTTACTCTCTCCTGTGTTTTATCAACAAATGCAGAGAATGCTTCGCGCAAAGGCGAGAACCAGAGTCCGTTGTAAATAAGGTTCGAATATTCATGAGCAATAATGGATTTATAATGCATTACAGATTTTTCGAGAGTAAGTCTTTCCAATTCTTTATGAGCAAAATGCAGAATTGTTGCCGCCGGAGCTTCATATACTTCTCTTGATTTAATTCCAACCAATCTATTCTCTATAAGATCAATTCTGCCAACACCATTCTTTGCGCCAACATTATTAAGAAACCTAACAAGTGAAATACTTTCCATTTCGGAATCGTTAACTGCAACAGGAATTCCTTTAATAAATTCAATCGATAGATCATCACCGTTATGGTTTGCATTCTCCGGTGCGGTAGTAGATTGGAAAGCTTCTTCTGGAGGAGCCGTCATCGGATCTTCCAGAACTCCGCATTCAATACTTGTACCCCACAAATTTTCATCAATGGAATAAGGGTTTTCTTTTGTAGCGGCTACGGGAATATTATGTTTCTTTGCATATTCAATTTCCTCCTCTCTCGATTTGAATTCCCATTCTCTTAGAGGCGCAATAATTTTAAGATCCGGTTCAAGAGCACCAACAGAAACCTCGAATCTAACCTGATCATTTCCCTTGCCGGTGCATCCGTGCGCAACAATATTAGCGCCTTCTTTAAGAGCAACGTTAACCAATGCTTTCGCAAGCAATGGACGTCCAATTGATGTAGCCATTGGGTAAGCATCTTCATACATAGCTCCGGCTTTCAATGAAGGGTAAACATATTCCTCCAAAAATTCTTTACGCAAATCTTCAATGTAAACTTTCGACGCTCCGGATTTTAATGCTTTTTCTTTTAAGCCGGTCAGTTCTTTAGTCTGCCCAAGGTCGCCGGTAAATGTTATAATTTCGGCATCATAATTACTTTTTAACCAGTGAACCATAACGGATGTATCCAATCCGCCCGAATATGCTACAACAATTTTGTTTTTGCCCATTTTATGTTATTCCTAAAGTTGTTTTTAATATTTCTATTATTGTTTTTATTTTTTTTATAGATCGAGGTATAATAAGAATTGTATCATCACCTGCAATAGTGCCAAGGAGATCGTGAATTTTCTGGCTGTCAATAAAAACAGCTACTCCCTGTGCGCGTCCCGTGAATGTTCTAACGACAATTAATTGTTCATTGTAATCTATTGATATTACCTCTTCAGAAATTCGGTTTTTGATATTCGATTGTGTTCCGGTTTCTCCAATACGATAGACTGTTCCGTTGGGTGTCGGAATTCTTAATACTCCCAGTTCATTCAAATCCCTCGATAATGTTGCCTGGGTTACTCTAATTCCATTCTGCTTTAAAATTTTTACAAGCTGTGTTTGATTATAAACATCCTGAGAAGTAATACTCGATTTAATAAGAGAATGTCGTTTGTTAATATCTTCTAATTTTCTGCTCATAACTTTTCCTGTTTAATTGTAATTCGAACCTAATCACAAGAACATTTCATTTCAAGTCCGTTACTATTTAACCGCGTACAATTTCCGTACCAATACCCTCTTCAGTAAATATTTCGAGAAGAAGAGCGTGTTCAATTCTGCCGTCAATAATGTGGACTTTACTTACGCCCGAATTCAACGCATTAAGCGCCGATTCAACTTTAGGAATCATTCCGCCGTTAATGATTCCATTGTTTATAAAATCAACAATTTGCTTTTCTGTTAAATGTGGAACTAGTTCATTATTGATTTTAACTCCTTCTGTATCGCTCATGTAAACAAGTTTAGCAGCGTCTATTGCGCCGGCTATTGATCCGGCAGCAATATCTGCATTAACATTATAAACTGTACCATTTGCATCTACGCCCAAAGGCGCAATAACAGGAAGATATCCATCCTTTAGCAAGTTATTAATCAATGTCTCGTTAACACCAATCACTTCGCCTACCAATCCGATATCTTCTTTCTGATATTTTTTTACTTTAATCATCTCTCCATCAATACCGCTTATACCAACTGCTCTGCCGCCATACATATTAATTCTTCTTACGATCTCTTTATTAATTGAGCCGGCAAGAACCATTTGAACAACATTTAACGTTTCGCCATCGGTATATCTTTGCCCGTTAACAAATTTTGTTTGAAGGTTAAGTCTGTTTGATAGTGAAGTAATTTCCTTTCCGCCGCCATGAATAACAACGATATTAATTCCAATCTTTTTAAGAAGTGTAACATCTTTTGCAATTATTGTTTTCAGCTTATCATCTTCCATAACAGCGCCTCCGTATTTAACCACGAATGTCTTGCCTTCATACTGCTGAATGTATGGAAGTGCTTCAATCAGAACATCTTCTTTTTTGAAAGTCGCCGTCGTCAAGATCTGTAGCTCCCGTTAATTTTTACATAATCTTCAGAAAAATCGCACGTCCAGCAATTTGCAGATCCATTCCCGGCATTTAGTTTTACTTTAAGCTGGATATTTGTTCCTTTCAAAGTTTGATTTGCTACAGCATTTGGAAGAGTAACGATATAATTTTTTTGCAATATCTGAATGCTGTTGATAAATATTTCGAACTTAGCCGGATCGAATTCAATTCCCGAATAACCTACGGCAGCAATAATTCTTCCCCAATTTGCATCCTCGCCGTGAATTGCTGTTTTGACAAGCGGAGAAAGAGCAATAGTTCTGGCAGCTTTAACCGCATCCTGATCAGAAATTGCGCCTTCAACAATAACTTCAATTAGCTTTGTTGCTCCTTCACCATCTCTAACTATACCGATCGCCAGCTTTTTTAGAAGCTGATAAAGTTCTGCTTCGAATGTTTTCTGCGAATCACTCCCCTGAGTTATCACAACACCCGAAGCAGCATTTGAAAGAACTAAAACCATGTCGTTTGTACTTGTATCTCCATCTACAACAATTCTATTAAAAGTCTTATCAACGCTATTTTTCAATATCTGTTTTAAGAGTTCTTTTTCTATTGCAGCATCTGTTGTAATAAATCCAAGCATTGTTGCCATGTTGGGATGAATCATTCCGGAACCTTTAGCAATGCCGCTTATGGTAACTTCTTTTCCATCAATTATGAATGTTGATGATTCTGCCTTATAAAATGTATCTGTTGTCATTATTGCTTCGGCTGCATCTTTCACGTCGCCATCTGCTAAATGAAATTTTATAGTATTTATACCGTTCAATATTTTTTCCATAGGAAGCGGCTCGCCAATTACACCGGTTGATGCAACCAGAACCTGTTCTTTTTTTACACCTATTATATCGGCAGTATGTTTAGTCATTTTTTCTGCGTCTTCATACCCGCGTTCGCCTGTGCATGCATTAGCATTACCGCTGTTAACTATTATAGCGTAAAAGTTTTCACATTCTTTCAAATGTCTCTTGCTTAGTAATACCGGTGCCGCCTGAACTTTATTTAATGTAAAAACGCCGGCTGCAGTTGCCGGGTAATCCGATACTATAAGCGCAAGGTCTTTTCGTGATTTTTTAATGCCGCAATGAATGCCGGCGGATTTATATCCCAATGGTAATTTTGTTTTCATATCGATTGTACTTTTAGATATTGCTTCTTTGAACATTTTAGAATTCCTTCAGTTTGTTCTAATCGAAACATTATATTCATGTTTTGGATTGCCTGACCGGCGGCTCCTTTAATTAAATTATCGATAGTAGAAATAATCGTTATTATTCCGTTATTTATTGTGCATCCGATATCACAAAAATTTGTGCCCGATACATTCTTAATTTCCGGTATATCTGGATGAACTATTCTTACAAATGGCGAATCCGAATAGTATTCAGTAAATAGATTAATGCATAAATTTTCATTAACTGATTTATTCACTTTTGTTTGTATCGTTGTATAGATTCCTCTTGTTATAGGCAGGAGATGCGGCACAAATGAGAAGTTCGGGTCTGACCCGCCGAACTTCAATAAATATCTTGTTATTTCAGGTATATGCTGATGTTTGCCAATCTTATAAGCTCTTACACTTTCGTTTACTTCGGAGAACATCATATTTTCGGTTACAGATTTACCGGCGCCAGATGTTCCGCTGTAAGATACTATGCTAATGAAATCTTTTGTTATTATGTTTTCTTTGAGTAATGGAACCAAAGGAAGTAATATGCTTGTTGAGTAGCAGCCGGGGTTAGCTACAATAGCAGCGTTTTTTATTTCTTGTTCATTCAATTCACTAAGCCCGTAAACCGCAATATTTGCAAGCCCTGGAGCAGTGTGCTCGTGTTTGTAATATGTTTTGTAATCATTAATGTTGTTAAGCCGGAAGTCTCCGCCTAAATCAATTACCCTAATGCCTTTTTCATAAGCATCTATTACAAAAGGGAAAGCATTGCCTGAAGGGAGGGCAATAAATAGTAAATCCAGTTCAGCTATAAGCTTTTCGTCATATACATGAATTTCGTTTGTTATTAGTCCTCTTAGTAAAGGATGAACATCATCAATTCTATTACCGGCGGAGTTAAAACCAAATAACCGGGTAATTTCAACCTCTGGATGATCGAGCAATAATTTTATCAATTCTAGACCGGAATAACCCGCAGCACCAATTATACCTGTTTTTATCATTTATATATTTTTATAAATTAGGGGCATAATTATACATAATTACGAATAATTATGCAAGAGGTTTTTGAGCATAAAAAAACCCGGACGGAGCCGGGTCTATAACGTTAAATTATTTTGATGAATCGTTGTCGGTAATTAAAATCCCCGGTTCGCAGCATCCCTTCCGTCATCAATATTTCTATCGCGTCTTTCTTTATAGTCGTTAAACATATACGAAATTCCAATGCCAATACTTCTGCTGTTACGCATCTCGTAATAATTTCTTGTATAGTAGTTTCCGCCT
>DYHC01000084.1 GCA_020724325.1 Melioribacter roseus | reverse complement strand
TTTCCGGATGTAGTTTCATTTAACACAGGTGCACCGTTCCAGCCTTTCTCAAGAAATCCACAAATTCGGTTTACTCAAAAATTTGGTTCACTTAGCATTATGGCTGCCGCTTATACTCAAAGAGATTTTCAAAGCAGCGGTCCTCAAGGCAACTCTTCAATCTATATGAGAAACGCAGCTCTTCCGGGTTTTCATGTGCAAACTCAATTACAATTTACAGGTCTGTTGCTTGGATTTGGCGGTGACTATAAAACTCTTAAACCGAGAACGGTAACAGACAAAAATTACCTAACCGATGAAACCGTTTCGAGTTATGCCGGAATAGCATTTGGCAAAATAAACTTGGGAGATTTTTCAATTAAACTGGAAGGCATTTACGGTCAAAATCTTACTGACTTATTAATGCTTGGAGGTTATGCGGTTTACGAGAAATCTGCCGCGACCGGAGTTGAAAAATATACTTGCACCAAAGCCTACTCAGTTTGGTCGGAAATAATCTATGGCAAGGAAATTCAGTTCGCTTTGTTTGGCGGTTATACAAAAAATAATGGTGCAGATAAAATTGTTACTACTAATTATGCCCGAGGTTTCAATATAGATTTTATCTATCGTATCTCACCGCGTATTATTGTTAACTCTGGAAAATTCAGAGTAGCCGGTGAAGTTGAATACACTACTGCCGCGTATGGCACGCCGGATTCAAAAGGTAAAGTATTAAACAGCAAGGAAATATCCAATCTTAGATTGCTTGGAGCAGTCTATTTGTTTTTTTAATAATTAAAAGAATGAGGGAAAAAAATGAAACTACTAAAATTCAACGATTGGAAAGTCTTCTATAAAATAGTTGCACTTTCCTTAGCAATATTGGTTACAATATTTGCTGTCTTTTTCATCTTCCTAGTTCCTCTAATTCGTGAAGACCTGTATCTCAGCTTATTATATTCTTGATAATCATTATCAAATGGTTAAAGATGGTAAGTTAACAGAAGATGAAGCAAAACAAAAAGCAACGGAGCTTATTAAAGGATTACGTTACAATGGAACAGATTATTTCTGGATTAATGATTATTCTCCAAAAATGATTATGCATCCTATCAACAGCGCATTGAACGGCAAGGACCTTAGTGACTATAAAGATCCTGATGGCGTTTTGGTTTTTGTTAAAATGGCAGAAGTAGTAAAAAGAGAAGGCGCCGGCTATGTTGAATACAGATGGAATAAACCTAATGAAACAACGCCTACACCAAAAATTTCTTATGTAAAAGGATTAAAAGAATGGGAATGGATTGTTGGAAGCGGTATTTATGTTGATGATATGGAAGAAGAAATCAGCGCTATCGAATCACAATTTGCAATTGAACTATTTCTAACTTCTATTGGCGCAATGCTGTTTGGATTTTTTGTTGCCCGTAAAATTTCTGTTCCTGTAAAAAAACTTAGCGATGCTGCAAGTAAAGTTGCATCCGGTGATATAAATGTAACAGTAGATCTCAATTCGAAAGATGAACTTGGACAGCTTGGAAACGATTTCAACATAATGGTAGGAAACATAAAAAAATCTATGAACGAAATTGAGATTAAGAGTAAAGAAGCTGAGAAATCGGCTAAGGAAGCAGAAAACGCCAGAAAGGAAATTGAAAAACAACAGGAATATCTAACGCGTAATACCTCGCTGATTCTTGATAATATGCAGAGATTTGCGCATGGCGATCTTACTGTAAATCTTAAACCCGAAAAAGATAACGATGATATTGGTAAACTATTCCTTGGCTTTAATGAAGCGGTTGTTAATATAAAAAATATGCTTGCCGGAGTAACAGAAGCAGTTCATGCAACGGCAAGTGCGAGCGGCGAAATTTCATCTAGCAGCGAACAGATGGCTGCCGGCGCACAGGAACAAAGCGCTCAAGCATCCGAAGTAGCTTCTGCTGTTACTCAAATGACTTCTACAATTCTTCAAACTACTAAGAACGCAACAACTGCTAGCGAGAATGCTAAGAATGCTAAAAATCAGGCAAAAATTGGCGTTAAAAATATATCTGAAGCTAAGAAAGGAATGGAAGAGATAATAAGTTCTGCTCAAGCAACCGGTAAGATTATTAGTTCTTTGGCAAATAAGACAGATCAGATTGGCGAAATTGCACAGGTAATTGATGATATTGCTGATCAGACAAACTTACTGGCATTGAACGCTGCTATAGAAGCTGCAAGAGCTGGTGAACAGGGAAGAGGATTTGCAGTAGTAGCAGACGAAGTTAGAAAACTTGCTGAAAGAACAACTAAGGCAACCAAAGAAATTGCTGAAACTATTAAGGCAATTCAGAAAGAGGCGAAAGAAGCTGACGATTCGATGAATGTAGCTGGAAAAGTAGTTGAGAAAGGGATTGAGTTGAACCAACACGTAGAAGAAGTTCTTACTAAAATTAATGAGAGTGCTGAAAAGGTTGCTTTAGAAATTGACCAGGTAGCTGCTGCAAGTGAAGAACAATCCTCTGCTGCCGAACAAATTAGTAAGAATATAGAAACTATCAGTGCTGTAACGCATCAATCGGCATCCGGTACCCAGCAGATAGCAAGAGCTGCTGAAGACCTTAACCGGTTGACGGAGAGACTGCAGAATTTAGTTAGTCAGTTTAAGATAGATAACGAACAAAGAACATTAAGCCATGACCGTTCTAACTTTGGTGTTAGAAAAAATGGTAAATTGGTCTCTGTATAATTAACGACGTAATAAATTTACAACGGATGTTGTCTTATAGTAAAATTTGTTAAATAACAGGCAACAGTTTTAACAGATTATTTTCAATTTATTATTTGTCGACTTCCGAAATATTCAGAACAACCTTGAAGGTCATCAAGGTTTCAAATAACAACGCCTGACCTTCAAGGTTTAGGTTGGACTCTCACGATCTATCAACGGCGGGCTCGGAATGACAAGCGATATTTTCAGAAGTTACAATAATTACATTTGAGCCAGTCATTTCTTTTTTATCTTAATTATATCTCAGGTACTAATTATTTCAACTATTCCCAAAATTTCCAAAAAATGCCCTCTTTTGTTAATTTTACTATAGCGTCCTTTTAAAAAATTCGAAAATTATAAGCAACTATCTATTATGATCGTAAAGACATGTTCTATTCCATTTTAAAATCCAGGTAGGCAAAAATTGATGATAATGATCAACCTTATCTATAATGTTTCTGTTCTTTTAGCTCTTAGCACTTTTTCTGGTATTATCAATACTAAGTTCAAAAAAAATTCTATTGTGGGAAAACTACTTCAAGGGATTTTGTTTGGAGTTGTTGTAGTTGTAGTAATGCTCTACCCAGCCAATCTTTCGCAAAGCATAAACTTTGATGGAAGCTCTATTGCAATAAGTTTATGTACACTTTTCTTTGGTCCAGTTTCGGGAATTATATCTTCTTTAATCGGAATTACATCCACATTTTTTCTTGGAAGCAGCGGATTTCTTTCAGGAACGCTTACCATTATAACATCATTTTTTACAGGGCTGATTTTTTATTATCTCAGATCAGCAGGAAAAATAGAATTATCTGATAATGTACTTTTATTATTTGGCTTTTTGGTAAGCGCAGTTATTATGTTAATAACGATAGCTTTTTTTAATGCCGCAGTCATAACAATTGTAGTAACCGTATTAATTCTTTATCCTCTAATAACATTGTTAATCGCGAAAGTTTTAATCAATCAGTTAGAAAACAAAATTTATGAAGATAGATTAAGTGAAGAAGAGGAAAGAACTAAAGCTATTAAAGTAAGCGAAGAGAGATTTCGTTCTATTGTAGAAGGCGTATCCGATCCAATTTTTATTCTGACTGATAAAAAATTTGCTTACTTAAATACTGCTGCATTAAAACTTTTCCACGCACAAGATCCGGAACAACTAATCGGAAAACCGATTTCCGAACTAGTTCACGTGGAATTTAACAAAGTAGCCGCAGAAGGTATTAAAGCATTCAACTACGATAATAAATTGGATCATAATAGATTCCAATCAAAATTTCTTACGCTCGATAACGAAGAAGTTTGTGTAGAAACTTCAGAAGAACCAATTGTTTATAGTGATAAAAAAGGTGTTCTTGTGTATGTAAGGGGCGGATCGGAACAAAAGAAGCATGAAGAAGAACTTAGAAGAAAAGAAGCGGAAAGAAGCTTCCTTATTCAAACAGCAATAGATGGATTCTGGATGGTTGATAGAACCGGTAAATTGGTTGACGCAAATGATGCTGCATGCAAAATGATCGGCTACTCAAGGGATGAAATTCTTGGTAGGTTAATTTCTGATTTTGAACTAGTTGAAAGCAAACAGAATTTGAGAGACCATATTAGAATGATAATTAGAAACGGAAATGAAAAATTTGAATTCAGGCATAAGCGTAAGAACGGCGAAATAATTGACCTTGATGTAAACGCTGTATGGTATAAGGAAACTAAGAAGTTTTACATTTTTGTTAGGGATATTACAGAGCAGAAACGCAGTATCGAAAAATTAAAAGCCAGTGATAAAATTTTTGAACATGCCCTCGATATGTTTTGCATAGTTGGGTACGATGGATTTTTCAAAGTGTTAAATCCGGCATGGTCAAAAGTTTTAGGTTGGTCTACTGAAGAATTATTGTCAAAACCATGGATTGAATTTGTACACCCAGAAGATGCTATTAGAACTGAAAACATTGCAGAGACAGTTACCGATAGATCAAAGATATTTCAGCTGGTGAATAGATATCTATGCAAAGATGGTTCTATAAAATGGCTCTCATGGAATTCTTATCCGTATCCCAAAGAAAATATAATGTTTGGCGTTGCAAGAGATGTAACCCAGCAGCGTATTTCCCAGGAACAATTAAAAAGAAGTGAAGAAAAATTTAGAAATTTGTTTCTAAACCATGCAGCAATTAAAATGTTAATCGATCCCGATACAGGAAAAATTGTTGACGCAAATAATGCTGCAGTTAATTACTATGGCTGGTCCCATGAAGAATTAACTAATATGAATATTAGTCAGATCAATGTAACCTCTGATGAAGAATTTTTATCCGAAACTGATAAAGCTAAAGAACCGGATAGAATCCGGTTTGAGTTTAAGCACAAAAAAGCCGATGGGTCAATTAGAGATGTAGACGTTTTTAGCAGTAAAGTCGAAATAGATGAAAAAACTTTTTTGCATTCCATAATATATGATTCGACGGATAAGAAGATAGCAGAGAACACGTTAAAACATTGGCAGGAGTTAATGCAGTATGTTATAAAATATGACCCGACTTCAATTGCAGTGCTGGATAAAAACATGAATTATATCTATGTAAGTGAAAGATATATAAAAGATTACAGACTAGCTGAAACCAATTTAGTTGGAAAGAATCATTATGACGTATTTCCGGAAATTTCGGATAAATGGAGGGAAGTTCATTCACGTGTGTTAAATGGAGAAGTAATTAAATCCGAAGAAGATTTTTTTGTAAGGAGCGATGGAACAACAGATTATGTTAACTGGGAATACAGACCCTGGTATGATAAAAGCGGCGACATCGGCGGAATAATCCTTTATAGTGAGGTTATTACAAAAAGAAAAAAAGTTGAACTGGAAATTCGTAATAGTGAAGAAAGATTCCGGCAACTCGTTTTATCTACAGATGATATTATTTTTACTCTCGATACAGAACAGAGACATACAAGTATATTTGGACAGTGGATGGAAAAACCAAATCTTAGTCCTGAATCCTATATTGGTAAAACAGCAGCAGACATTTTTGGAGCTGAACAATCCGAAATTCATCAATACCATAATGCTCTTGCGTTAAACGGTAGATCCGTTTCATACGAGTGGTCTATTATAGAGAAGAATAACAAAAAATATTTCCAAACTTCACTTTCTCCGCTTAAGGATAATAACGGCGCAATCTATGGTTTGGTAGGTGTAGGGCGCGATATTACGCAAATAAAAAAATCACAGGAATCCTTGGCTGCGAGAGAAGCTTTTCTAAAAGCAATTATTGAAAGCTCGCCTACTGCAATCTTCAGCCTTGATCTTACCGGAAATATTTTAACATGGAACGTAACAGCCGAAAAAATGTTCGGATGGAAATTTGATGAGATTGCCGGTAAGAAAAATCCAATTGTACCTTATAGTAAAGAATCAGAATATTTTGAATTAATTAATGCTGTAATCTTAGGTAAAAGTTTTTCGGGAAAAGAATTAATAATACAGAGAAAAGAAGGACGTTCAATTCATATAAGACTTGCAACTGCTCCAATTTATGAAGCAGCCGATAAAATTGTAGGAGTTATGGCAGTTGCAGAAGATATTACTGAGCTTGTAAAAGCCGAACGGGACCTTAAAGAGCACGATCTAAGATTGCGGTTTGCTCTTGAGACAAGCCAGATAGGTGCTTGGGACCTTAACCTGGTTGACCACGCTGTAGTTCGGTCTATTATTCACGATAATATTTTTGGCTATAAGAAATTATTGCACAAATGGACATATGAGATGTTACTTGAACATGTTCTGCCGGAAGACCGTGAAAAGGTAGATGAGAAATTCAAATTTGCCATTAAAAATAGAAATAACTGGAATTTTGAATGCCGGATTAAACGTGCTGATGGTGAAATAAGATGGATCTGGGCTGCAGGAAGGCATTACGATATCAATTCTGAAACTCCATATAGAATGGCAGGAATTATTCAAGATATTACTAATCGTAAAGAATCTGAACTTGAGTTAGAAAAATATAGGATGCATCTCGAAAAACTTGTTAAAGAAAGAACAGAAGAATTGGATCGGCTAAATAGGGATTTGATTGACCAGCTAAAAATAAAAAAAGAGCTTGAAGAACAGCTCCAAATAGCACTTTCAAAAGAAAAGGAAATTAACGAACTTAAATCAAGATTTATTGCAACGGTCTCTCATGAATTTAGAACTCCGTTGGCTTCTATTCTCTCCTCGGCTCAAATGATCCAAAGATATTCTTCCAGGTGGAGCGAAGAAAAATTAAATGAACATTATGGTAGAATCTCTTCTACAATAAACTATCTTACACAGCTCTTAGATGATGTTTTAACTATAAGCCGTGTTGAAAGGGACCTGTTAATTAATAATCCAGAAGAAATTAATCTTGATGAGATGCTTAAACTATTTTATGAGGAACTTAAACCATCGCTTAGGGTTAACCATGAGCTTATTTTTTCAAACAACTGTAAGGATAAGAATATTTTTATTGACAAGAAATTATTCAGGCATATTATAATGAATTTATTAACAAACGCTATTAAATACAGTCCTTCAGGCGGCGCTGTGCATTTGGAAATCGATACTATAAATCTTGTGCTGTTAGTTACTGTAAGTGATAATGGAATTGGAATTGAAGCCAAAGAAATGAAACATATTTTTGATCCCTATTACAGAGCTAAAAATTCAATTAGTATACAGGGAAGCGGCTTGGGCTTAAATATTGCCCGGCGTGCCGTTGAAATACTTGGCGGAGAAATTACGGTTAAAAGTGAATTGAATAAAGGAACCAAATTCTTTGTGAGGATTCCATTGCATGACAAAAAATGAAAAAACAAAAATATTATTTATTGAAGATGATCCGGTTCTTCAAAAAAATGTGATAGAAATTCTTGAAGAAGAAGGATACGTTGTTAAAACGGAAGTTGATGGAGAAAGCGGAATTAATACTGCCCGGCAATGGATTCCGGACCTAATAATATGCGACATTTCAATACCGATAAAAAACGGATACGAAGTTCTTCAGGAGATCTCCTCTAATAAAATGCTTAAGTCAACCCCATTTATTTTCTTAACTGCGAAAGTTGAAA
>DYHC01000083.1:4528-7971 GCA_020724325.1 Melioribacter roseus | reverse complement strand
AGTCGGTATGACTGAAGAATCAACAACCTTGAAGGTCATGAGGAAATAAATAACAACTCCTTACCTTCAATGTTTAGGTTCGACTCTCCTGCTCTGTCAACTACGGAGTCGAAATGACAAAAGATATTTTTTTAGAAATCTCCTAATGATATTCTGTTAATAATATAATTTATTTTGAGTACAATGGTCCAAAATTAGTGCATGCTCTAAAATCTGAGCTTTCCAGATCGTTTGTACCAAATGCATTCCAAGCACTTGGGCGATAAATCTTTTCTTCAGCAACATTATGCATGTTAACAGGGATTCGCAGCATAGAAGCTAATGTAATAAGTTTATCTCCAATGTGACCATAACTAACAGCGGCATGGTTAGCTCCCCAATTTGCCATTACTGAATAAACATCTTTAAATGCGCCGGAGCCGTTTAATACCGGGGCAAACCACGTTGTAGGCCAGGTTGGACTTGTTCTTTTCTGCAATATCTGGTCAACATCTTTTGTTAAATTAATTGTGTATCCTTCTGCAATTTGAAGTACCGGTCCTAATCCTTTAACTAAATTAACACGCGACATTGTAACCGGCATTTCACCTTCTGTTAAGAATTGTGACGAAAATCCGCCCCCGCGAAAATATTCGAGCTGTGCAGGACACCACTTTGTTGCTTTTAAGCATTCATCAACTTCTTTTTGTGAAATTTCCCAAAAGGGTTTAATAGCAGGTTTTCCCATTTTCCTTTGTTTACCTGTTCCATCCAAAGCGGATGAACCGGAATTGATTAAGTGAATAATTCCTTTCTCACCTTTGCCTCTAAGTGTTTTACCAGTAACACGCTTAATTGCTTGAGGACTCCAATATGTTCTAACGTCAGAAAAAATCTGTGCAGTGTTTGTTAATAAATGTCCGAACAACATTGCAGCAGCGTTTAAGCTGTCGTTTTCTGTGGCTACGATGAATGGCTTGCGTAGTCCATTCCAATCGAAAGATGAATTAAGAATTGCTTCTAAGAAATCACCGTTCGGATAATGATCTGTCCAGTGTCGTTGTCCTTGGAACCCGGCAATTAAACCATTACGCCCTAATGATTCTTCAACAAATCCAGTTTCTGCAAGTTTAGGATTTCCAATCATCAAATCCCTTACAATCATTGTCATCTTAACAACCATTTCCCATTCGTACTCTTTTCTTTCTCTTGAGGATTTGTTTTGGTTTATATCTTCACCTTCTTTGCAATATTTTTTTGTCCACGCTATTGCAAGCTTATATTCCTCTTCATCAAAAATTTTTTCTTCTATTCTTCTAATTAGTTCGGACATATCAACATATTCGTTTCTCATACCGAGATAATTATTGACGAAGTGCGGATCAACAATCGAACCGGCAATTCCCATTGAAACCGAACCAATTGATAGATATGACTTCCCTTTCATTTGTGATACAGCTAACCCGGCTTTAGCAAACAATAATAATTTTTCTTTTACATCATTTGGTATTGATGAGTCAGTTTTTTCTTGAACATCCTGCCCGTAAATACCAAATGTTGGAAGTCCAAATTGTGAATAACCTGCAAGAGCAGCGGCAAGATAAACCGCACCGGGTCTTTCTGTGCCGTTAAATCCCCAGACGGCTTTTGGAATCAGCGGATCGGAATCCATTACCTCAGTTCCATAACACCAGCAAGGAGTAACAGTTAAAGAAACGCCAACTCCTTCTTTTTTAAATTTCTCTGAACAGATCGCTGCTTCTGTAACGCCTCCAATGCATTGATCGGCAATAACGCATTCCACCGGCAAACCATTTGGATGACGAAGATTCTTTGTAAGAAAAACTTCAGCAGATTTTGCCATTTGCATAGTCTGGTTTTCTAAAGATTCGCGCACGCCTTTTCTTCTTCCGTCAATTACAGGTCGTATTCCAATTTTCGGCATAGAGCCGATTAAACTGTTAGTAAATTTACCGGTATTAGTTTTCATGTTTCCCTCAACATTTTAGGATTGTTCTATAGTATTTCTCATTGTCTTTGAAATAACTTTCATTAACAGGGGCATATTCTTTTAAAGTAAACGATTGTGAAATAATCTTTTTCCATTCATTTAAGTTATTAACAGCGCCTGATGCAACAGCAACAACACCGCAGTTGCCAATAAGGGTTCCTTCAACAGGTCCGGCTACTACTCTTCTGCCTATCGCATCTGCTGTAATCTGGTTTAATAATTCATTCTGTATTCCTCCGCCAACTGCATGTAGTACATCAATTTTTGTATTCGTTACTTTTTCCAATTGATGGATTGTAGTTTTATAATTGAATGCGAGGCTTTCTAAAATAACCCGAACAATAAACCCTATATTATCCACTGCTGCTTGGTTTGTTTCTTTAAGAAATGACAACACTTTAAGCGGCATATCACCGGGCTTTAAAAATCTATTATCATTAAGATCAATCCATGCGTTTGCGTTTCCGTAATTAAATGCTAATTCTGTTAAATGCTCGTATGAAAAATCATTTTCTCCCGTTGCCCAAAATCTTTTGCATTCCTGTAAAGCCCACAAACCGATTATGTTTTTTAGGAACCGCGTTGTTCCTTGAATACCTCCTTCATTGGAAAAATTATAATTCATTGCATCCGTAGTAATTATTGGTTTGTTTGTAACAACGCCAATAATGGACCAAGTACCCGAACTTAGAAATGCCCAGGAAGTGTTTCCCGCTGGTACAGAAACAACAGCAGAAGCAGTATCATGACCTGCGCTTGCATATACAGGTATATTTTCATCCAAAGCGCATTTAGCTGCTATATTTCTTGAAAGATTAGCAATAAAAGTCCCTGACTCAACAATTTCCGGAAAAATATTCCCCGATAATCCGAACAAATCAATTAGTTTCCAATTCCAATTTCTATTGTGCGGGGCAATCAATCCGGTTGTTGATGCAATTGTGTACTCGGCGATTTTTTTACCTGTTAACAGAAAAGTAAAAAAGTCCGGCATAAGTAAAAATTTATCGGCTATACTTAGTAGATTTTGTTTCGAATTTTTCTCTGCTAAAAGTTGAAAGATTGTGTTGTACTGAGCAATTTGAATTCCACTATTCATGTACAAATCTTCTTTAGAAATAATATTAAATGCTTCATTCATAATTAAATCTGTTCTGATATCGCGGTAGTGATAAGGATAACCCAACACTCTATTTTCAGAGTCAATTAAAACATAGTCAACACCCCAGGTATCAATTCCAATACCGTCAAAGTTGGATCCGAATTGTCCGCTGATTTTACTTAACCCTGTTAATATCTCGTTAAAGATTGCTTGCAGGTCCCAGTGAAGACTATCAAAATACTCAGCATAGTATGTTTTGAATCTGTGAACTTCGTTAAGGATAATCTTCTCTTTACATACCGAAACAACAACACAGCGACCGCTTTCAGCTCCTAAATCAAAACAGATAAA
>DYHC01000083.1:1696-4518 GCA_020724325.1 Melioribacter roseus | reverse complement strand
TCTTTTCTTTCATGTATATTTAAATAAAGTTCTTGAAGACGAACTTGAATAAAACTATTTTTTGATATTAAACGGAGTACAATCGCTTAATGTAATTTTTCCTGTTAAATTGAATTTTTTACGCAGGTTCATTAAGCGGTCTCTTTCAACTTCTGGCAAAACATTAACATTTCCGAGCTGTATAGCTTTCCAGATAATGCTGGCAGTATGTTCAAGAGTTTCCATTTTATAATAAGCGTTGAACAAATCCACGCCAAGAGTAAGAGCGCCATGGTTTTGCAGTAGAATGGCATCGGATTCTTGCAAAAATGGTTTAATCTTTTCCGGCAGTTCCATAGTTGAAGGTAATCCATAAGGAGCCAAAGGAACGGCGCCAAGTACTATTATTGCTTCGGGAAGCACGCATTTATTTAAAGGTATTCCAGCTACAGAAAAACTTGTAGCAAAAGGGGGATGTGCATGAACTACTGATTTAATATCAGGTCTATCTTTATACACTTGGAGGTGCATTTTAACTTCGCTGGATGGAAAGTACTTACAGTTTTTTTCGATAACATTTCCATTTGTATCACAAAGAATTATCATCCCCTCGGTCAAAAAACCTTTACTTACACCGGTTGCTGTAGTCAATATTTCCTTATCATTTATGTAAACAGAAATATTGCCGTCATTAGCAGCCACATAACCACGCTGCCAAATTCTTTTTCCAATTTCAATAATTTCTTGCTTTGTTTTTCGAATGTTCTTTTTCAATTTACTTACTACCTCCGTTAAAAATCAGCTTTAATCTGTTTAAATCAGTTCCTGTCCGCCGTTTGCTGGCGGATTATCCGTTTGCTATTCTTTAAAAAGATATATTTCTAAAACAGCCGCAATCATTTAATTATTCTCAAAGAAAAGGGAAATTAATTTTCATAGTTCTTTATCGCCTTGAATATAAGCTGACAATGGAATTTCCCCTTGTTTCCCAACAAACTTTGCGTCCGGAACCTCAATACGAAATGTATATTTTCTTTTTTCTAAATCTCCTAAATGATAGACTCTAATTGGGATAACATCACCGGGGCACCAGTTGCTAAAAGAAATCCATTCTGCATCTGTTCTGGCACTTGTTCCATATATTCCGTTGCGCTGTGTATTATAAATCCTAAATGGTTCGCAAGATTTACCGCCCGGTAAATAGACACTGAGCAATTTATTGTCGAAATAAATGTAATGATCTCTTCTATTATATTCTTCTCCGCCCGGGTTTGCACCATGACTTGATGTTATCAAATATAGTTTTGCATTTTTCACAATTGAAGTTAGCTCAATTGAAAACGACCGGGGAGTTTTTCCAATTTCACCTGTATCTTTATAAATGCAAGTGAATATTATCGCGAAAACGAAAAATTATAAATAAATATTCTTTTCATTTGCTTCAGTCCAGTTTGTTTGATAACAAAATAAACAATGCACGAAAAAATTTCTACTATAAAAAGTGATTGTTAAGAAATATTTATTGAATCCAAAAATCAGTTATTTTTTTAGCAATATTATCTACTTTAATTTGCTGCTTATTTAATTTTCTAAATAACTTTGCAGTAATTATAGCATATTTTTTATTAAAAAATATTTTTTCTGTTAATAAACAATACATTAGAAAATAATTTTGGAGGCTAAAAGAAAATACAGATTGCTACTTATGACGAAAGTAAAAGATTAATTGGAATTATTATAATTTTTCTACACAATATTTTTTTTTTAAATCACCTATTTGAGTTGTTAATTTAGTTTTTAATAGATACCTCTAAAAAGTTCAGAGGTATCTATTACATTTTTAATTAAAAACGTGCTCCAGTTCTTCGTATTTAGAATGCACTTCATCCACGGCGCTGTTAATTTTTTCTTTATTACTTCCTGCGGCAACTTCTTTGTTTAATTTTTCTACAGCTGCAGCTAATTCGGTTTTAACTTTATCAAACTGCTCTGATTTTGCTTTCAGTCTATCCGGCAATTTCGATTTTATAAGATCATCAGATTTCTCTTTCAGATTTTTTGCAGCTTCTTTAATCTTATCGTACTGATATTCAGGCATGTAATAATGATAAAGCATATAAAGCACCTGGTGGAAAGCATCAACTTCTTTTGTAACAGGTCTAATTATTCTTACCAGCATTTCAAACTGAGCATGAACTTTTTCGGCTGCTTTTAGTAAACCGACAGAATCTTTTATTGCAGCAGCATTTCTATAATCACCGACATAAACCATAAATTTCTTAACGCCCTCATCCCATTTCGGTTTTTTATCTCTTAGAATTCCCGGAAGTTTTGCCCGAACAATATTTGATGCTTTCTCTTCAACCTGAGGCAATAATGAAATCAAAAGTTTAATATCTTTTTGCGGCCAAGCAGTGTGCCATACTTGATAAATAACATCATGAAACTCACCTAGTTCTTTAACCTCGGAACTGGTTTCATGTTCTTTTTCCTGTGCAAAATTGGGTAAGATAAAAACAAATAAAACGAATAATACAATTAGTTTTTTCATAAAGCTCCCTTCAAATAATTAATGACTGTAGTTATCTATAATTGAAACAAAATTATATGGCTAATCCGCGCACGACTTACTTTCAAATAATTAATAGCTGTTGTTAATCTTAACTGATGTTAAGAATACAATCAAAAAAACCTTAGCCGCAAAATCGCTAAAATCATTTGTGAAAATTCGTGTTATTAGTGGCAAAAAATCACACATTGCGTAACATCAGTCTATAATTTATCAACTAATCCATCCAGTGCATTTTCTTCAAGCGGTCCGTCTACAACAATAATAAAGCGAT
>DYHC01000083.1:924-1686 GCA_020724325.1 Melioribacter roseus | reverse complement strand
CCTCCTTTGTTACTCTTTGAATTCTTTCGGCAGTTTTGTCATAATAATTAAGAGGTTTTTTATCGCGGATTAAATCGATCACTTTACTGGCAACATCATCCGGCGTTTCAACAAAGAACGGAAGAAGTCCCAGCCGTCTCTGCTTTGCAGTATTCAATTCCTCCTCAGTAATACCATATTTCAATAGTTTTTTTATTTCATTAAAAATTCCTGTTATAACTTTTTCGGTATTCTCGGGTGCGGTTTTTGTGTTGATTTTCCAATAGCCAATTCCTTCGCTTATTGACCAAAGCTCGCTTTTAATTCCATAGATCAATCCCTGCTTATCTCTCAATTCAACACCCATACGTGAAGTTAATGCACTTCCGGAAAGGATGTAATTCATCACATCAATTATTTCCTGATCATCTTCATTTACATTATTGAACGGGGAAAATCCAATATTGATAGTGCTTTCTGTATAATCTTTTTGAGTAAACAGTTTAATCACTTTTCCATTCAATTTCTGAACGGGAGGAACTTTTTCTACATCAATAGGCGCTGATAAATTTTTCCACGTTCCAAAGTACTTTTCGGCAAGCGTTTTCATCTGCTCCGGTTTCATATCACCTATCATTACCAAAACCGTATTCTGAGGTTGGAAATATTTTTTATGCAATGCAATCAAATCATCGCGGGTAATGCTTTTTATAGATTCTTCTGTGCTCATATATTTTGAAAGCAGGTGATTCTCAAAAATTGTATTGTACATGTGGTAAAACG
>DYHC01000083.1:0-914 GCA_020724325.1 Melioribacter roseus | reverse complement strand
TTTAGACCTGTTGACTTAAAACGACTTTTAACACTAATCAACAAACGCGGTCTTAATTTTTCGATTTCTTTTTCGGGTAGAGGCGGATCAGTTACCAATTCAAATCCGGTTCTCATCATTTCATCGGCATTTTCAACTAAGGAATTGCCCTGGAAAATAAAAGATTTATATCCGCCTTCAACACTAAAAGAAAACGGCACAAATGCCATTCGTTCAGAAAGTTGTTCGTAATCCATCGATTTAGTTCCGCGGTTCATAACACTTCCGAGGAATCCTGTAATACCCGGCTTTTCACCTTCAAGATTTTCCGGTATGAAACCAGTTTCAATCAATCCAACAATTGAAATTGATGGGTCGAGATGGTTCTCTATCATATAGAGTGTAATACCGTTCTTTAGTTTTGTCGATTTGATGAGATGTTCAATTTTATTTATACCTACGGATTCAACTCCAATTACATCAAAAGCATTTGTTACCGCTTTAACTTCATCATCCGTCGGCTGGTAATTGAATAAATCTCTATACTCATTTAAAAATCCTTCCTGCTCTTCTTCCAATTCTTCCTGGTTAGGTTCACCTTTCTTTTTTAGTACACCTTCTTTCGGAAAACCATATGCAACAGTAACCTGATCTTCATTAAAATAATTGTTCATTACTTTCATTATATCATCTTTTGAAACATCAAGCATTCTTTGATTAAAAGCATCGAGGAATTCGTAACCATAATAAGTTTCCCAGCTGCTTATTCGCG
This sequence comes from Melioribacter roseus, assembly GCA_020724325.1. Taxonomy (GTDB): domain Bacteria; phylum Bacteroidota; class Ignavibacteria; order Ignavibacteriales; family Melioribacteraceae; genus DSXH01. The sequence continues at coordinate 163 of DYHC01000083.1, read as the reverse complement.
AACCGATATCTGCATTTTTCACATAACTTGTTGCCTGGGCAAATTTGAATCTGTTTTTTACTTTTTGAAGTTCATGGTCCGTAACCGGTTCTTTTTTCATGAGGTCAATTTCTTCCCAAATTAATTTTTCAACTTTATCAAGAGAGCTGTCCGGTTTAACGCT
>DYHC01000082.1 GCA_020724325.1 Melioribacter roseus | reverse complement strand
GTGGCTATCATTTCTTTTATAATCGTTCATTACAAAAAATCTCGCAGTTCTTTTTTAACTTATTTTTGCCACTAAAACACTAAAACACCAAATTTCACAAATGATTTTAGTGTCATTTAGTGCTTTTGTGATTTTGTGGCTATCACTTCTTTTATAATCGTTCATTACAAAAAATCTCGCAGTTCTTTTTAACTTATTTTTGCCACTAAAACACTAAAACACCAAATTTCACAAATGTTTTTGGTGCTTTTATGACTAAGGCTTTTCAAAAGTATGCGTAACTTCAGTTAATAAGCAGGATCTTACAGAGAATGAAGCTAATAAATTTTTTAAAATGACAACTCCTAACAGGTTGAAGTGATTACTTATCAGTATTATGCGACTGCCTTAATTAACTTTCTAGTAAAACCAAATTGATGAAATAAATCTAAACCGGTTTTTACAATTGAGTAATTTTTTCATCTTCCGACGATGCTTAAAAAAGTACTTATGTAAGAGAAACAGAACTGAATCTACCACAAAATTTCCTTCACTTTACTTACAGATACCAATTATTACTGTAAAACTCAGATAACTGTGAGATTCTAAAAGTGGAATTAAAGATTTATTATCCCGAATCTAAATACGCTGATTATTCTTGATTAATTAATTAATTTTAATAAGACAATAATATTCTTTGCTCTGCATTTACAATTGAAGGTGCTTATATGCGAAATAATGATCGGAATAGTGAAAGAAAATTAATTATTACAGCAAAAAACAAATTCGAAGAAATTTGCGGTGATCTAAAAAACTCTTTTGTATTCATTACGCCGGCAAGTTTAATCTTTCTAGGAGATCATACTCATTATAATGATGGAATATTAATATCAACTGCAATTGATAAATATTCTGTAATAATAGCACGGAAACGAAGCGACAACATTATTAAACTGGCTGATATAGAAAAAGATAAATTATTAACCTTTGCTATAACAGATCTTCTTCATCAAGATGATTTTCATTTTAGGTATCAGCTTTGTTTATTAAAACTATTGAATAACGACGGCTTGCTTACATCAGGGTTCGAATCTGTATTTAGTTCAGAAATACCAGAGTGTTTAGGTTTAGGTGCACTTGCATCTCAAGAAGTTGGGTTTGCAAATTCAGTAAAAAAAATACTCAACATAACTATAGAAAATGATGTTTTGTTAGAATATGTAAGAAAATGCGGACTCCAAAACATCGGCAAAATTTCCAACATTGCACATCATTATACTGTAAAATTTGCTTCCGAAAATAAATTTTTTTCAATTGACTTAAGGAACCGCGAGTACAAATTGATTCCAAATAAAATTGAAAATGTAACACTTGTTATAGCTAATACAAAAGAAAAGATCCCTTTTGTTGCCGATATATGTAATGAACGAATTTCCGAATGTGAAATAGGTGTAAAAGGGCTTCGATTATATATTTGGGGAATAAAAAATCTTCGCGATGTTGAACAGAATTTCTTACTAAGACACTATCATATGTTGCCAAAAAAAATCTTCAGCCGAATTTTATATAATGTAAACGAGAGGCTTCGGTCCGAGGAAGCATTAAAATATCTAAAGAACAATATTCTTGAAAAATTTGGACAATGTATAACTCAATCGCATTGGAGTATTGCAAATGATTACGAATTGAGTTGCGCAAAATGCGACTATTTAGTTGAGAAAGCATCGGAACTGCCAGGAGTTGTAGGTTCAAAAATGATTAGCTGTTCTCCGTGGCGCACAACCTTTCACATTGTTACTAATGAAAAGTCGAAATCATTTATTAAGCAGATCACCCGGTTGTATAATGATAAATTTGGAGAGGAACCGGAATTTTTCACTTTCACAATTGCCGGCGTACTTAAAGAAATTCCTATAAAAAAACTTGAGCTGCAAGCAGCCAATTAATTTCTCTGTCAGTAAAATCTAAAATTAAAATCAACTTGATTTTCACTTTTCTTAGTAATACATTTTCCCACGAATTAATTAGGAATATAAATGAGTTTTTCTGAAGACTATCTGAATGATAATTTAGACAGAGATTTCGATGAAAAAGAGATTAAATCTAGAATAAAAAATTCAATTGAATTCATAAACAACGGACAAGTTCTTGCTAATATCGATTATATAGAAGAAACAATTCAATTATGTTTAGAAAACGATTATTTGGAAGATGGATTACAGCTGACAGAAGCCGTAATAACCATTACTCCGTTCAATTCGGAGCTTTGGCAATTTAAGGGAATTTTTCTTAATAATTCATTCCAATTCGATGAAGCTTATGTCTGTTTTAGAAAATCTTTATCGCTGAATCCCAACGATGTAGAAACCTTTATCAATATGTCAATTGCTGAAGATAATCTGGGGATGTTTGAAGAAGCAATTGAATCTTTGAAAAAAGCACTTACTTTCGAACCCAATAATTCCGAGATTTATTTTAACCTTGGCATACTATTCGAAAAAAGGGAAAAGTATCCTGAGGCAATTTCATATTTTAATAAATCTGTTGAAATTGAACCCGAATATATTGAAGCTTGGTACGAGCTGGGCTTCTGCTATGAAAATTCCAATCAGTTTAATGAAGCTCTCAATTCATATGAACAATTTCTTAATAACGACCCTGATAACTTTACTGGCTGGGATAACAAGGGAATTATTCATCTTCGAATGGAACAATGGGAAAAAGCAATTAATTCATTTGAACTGGCTATTGCATTAAAAGATGATTTTTCAAGTTCCTGGTTTAACTGCGGATATTCTTATTCAAAGACCGGAAGAATATCCGAAGCATTAGATGCCTATAAAAAAGCATACGAATTGGATCCGTACGACGAAACAATTCTGTTTAACATGGGACAAGTATACGAAGAACTTGAAAACTATCAACAAGCAATTAAATGTTATACAGAAGCAATTAATTTGGATGGCGAATATTACGGTTCTTATTTAGCACGTGGTTATTGTTACGATTCTATAGGAAAATTTCAACTAGCATTAAAAGATTTTAATAAAGCAATTTCTCTTACTAGTAATCCTGAGGATGCCTGGTTTGCTAAAGCAGATCTTGAATACTCCCTTGGTCAGTTAAACAATTCTGTAACAAGTTTTAAAAATGCAATAGCACTTAACAACAATAATTTTAGTGCATGGTATAAACTGGCTGAAACCTATTTTGAAATGGGAACGTGGATAGAATCTTTGAGAGCTTTTGACGAGTGCATAAGATTAAAACCGGATCATGCAAATTCATATTACAATAAAGCTAAAATCAATTTCTTGCTTAGCCAGACACAAGAAGCCATTGAATGTCTGAAAAAAACATTTGAACTGGATCCTAATATTAAAAATGAATTTACACGTGATTATCCGGATGTAAAATCCTCCAAACTTTTTTCAAAATTACTCGATGATAATAAATCATAGATATTTATGAACACTCAAAATAAATTTAATCACAACACCAAAATAATCGGAATAGTTGGGCATCCACTTAAACATTCCTTTTCGCCTCTGATGCATAACTTAGCTTTTGAACTTGCCGAGCTAAACTATATTTATCTGCCGTTTGATGTTCCAGCAAGTCTGCTTAAAGATTCATTGAAAGGGATTGTGGCTCTTGGAATAAAGGGATTTAATGTAACACTTCCGCTAAAAGAAAAAATAATTCCTCTGCTTAAAGATGTATCAGAAGAGGCAAGTATAATTGGTGCGGTTAATACTGTATTGAACGACGACGGTGTGTTGCGCGGTTTCAATACAGATGTAATAGGTGTTATAGAATCTTTGAACCCTTATAAAGATCATCTTCAGAATTCATGTGTTTCGATAATTGGTGCCGGAGGAGCAGCAAGAAGTGTGATTTATGCTTTAATCAGATATTTTAAAGTGAGCCGAATAAACATAATTAACCGTACTGAGCAGATTGCAGAATCGTTGAAAGAATATTTTTCTTCTAAGATGCTCTTCAATAAAATAAAAGCTTATCATCTCGTTCCCCCGGATGTAGTTAAAGTTCTTCAGGATTCCAACTTAATTGTAAATACATCTTCAATAGGAATGCTTCCGGATATTGACGATTCTGCTACAACAATACCCGAGTCCTTTGTTAAAGATCAGATAGTTTTCGATGTTGTTTATACTCCCGTAAAAACAAAGTTTTTAAGAATTGCCGAACAACAAGGCGCCATAGTAATAACCGGACTTAAAATGTTTGTTGAGCAGGGAGCGCATTCATTTGAATTATGGACTGGTGAAAAAATGCAAAAGGAAAAAGTGTTAAGAGCACTCGAATTTTATTTGAACAACTAATTCAACCTGCCCAGCGCATCTTTTATTCTTTCTGTGGCTTCAGCTAATTTATCCATTGAAGCAGTATAAGACATTCTTAAATATCCTTCGCAGCCAAATGAACTGCCCGGCACCGCAGCTACTGCTGCTTCGTATAATAAATACATTGCAAGATCAAATGAATGTTCTATTCGAAAAATATTAGATGATCTATTGAAGAACGATTTAATCTGTGGAAATAAATAAAATGTACCTTGCGGTTTTAAGCAATTAATTCCTTTTATTGAGTTAATCTTCTTATAAAAAAAATCCCTTCTTTTTTCATAATCCTTTCTCATCTCTTCGATAAAAGTCTGAGGACCCAGCAAAGCTTCTATTGCTGCTGCCTGAGATATAGACGACGCATTGGAAGTACTATGACTCTGAATCTTATTCATAGCTTTTATAATGTGCTCTGGACCGGCGGCATAACCAATTCGCCATCCTGTCATTGCATAAGCTTTCGATAATCCGTTTACTAGAATTGTTTTACTCTTAATCTTCTCACTTAGAGATGCAAAACTAACAAAGCTATTATTATCATATACTAGTTTTTCGTAAATCTCGTCGGCTATTACATAAAAATTTCCTGCAGAAACAATCTCTGCAATATTTTCTAGTTCACTTCTGTTATATAATGAACCAGTTGGATTTGTGGGATTGCAAAGAATCAATAATTTAGTTCTGGAGGAAATTGTTTCTTTTAATTGAACAGGATTTATTTTGAATCCCTCAATTTCATTGGTAGGAATTATAATGCTTTTTCCTTGCGAAAGAGAAACCATTTCAGGATATGAAACCCAATAAGGGGATGAAAAAATAACTTCGTCATCATCATTTACAATTGATTGAATTGCATTGTAAACACATTGCTTTGCTCCGGCTGATACAATAATTTCTGCCGGAGAATAATTGAGATTATTTTCTCGTTTCAATTTTTGCGAAACAGCTTCGCGCAATTCAATAGTTCCGGAGTTTATAGTATACTTGGTAAGGTTCAAATCAATTGCTCTTATAGCAGCTGCCTTAACATTTGCCGGAGTTGGATAATCCAATTCCCCAACACTCAAATCAATTACATCAATTCCTCTCGAAAGCATTTCTTTTGCTTCCTGTGCTATTTTCATTGTAGATGAAATATTAACCTGGCTAATTCGTTTTGATACTGTCACGTTATTATTCTTTAGAGCGGCAACATAATTTAATTGAAAGATACATTTTTAATATCAGAATAGAAAGGTATGCAAAGTGGTTCAATCAATTTGCTGGTTGAACCACTTTGATAAAATTGGCTACAGCCGTTTTGGACCGGCAGCAATAACTTCTTTAGAACAACCGGCTTGAAATAGTTTGAAGTTCTCTATAAATCTTGCAGCAAGGGCATCATATTTTTTCCAGAATTCGTCTTTATTGCCCCATGAATTTTCAGGATATAAAACATCTTCGGGAACGTCGGGACAACTCATAGGCACTTCGAATCCGAACAATTTATCTTTCCGATAGTTAACATTATCTAATTTACCATCCAGAGCAGCATTTAATAAATTTCTTGTATAGCGGATGCTAATTCGTTTTCCTACACCAAATCTTCCGCCAACCCAGCCGGTGTTAACTAACCAAACCGTAGCATTATGTTTCAGCAGCCTTTGTTTCAGCATTTCTGAGTATTCGAATGGATGACGAACCATAAACGGACCACCGAAACATGCAGAAAATGTTATTTGAGGTTCAATTCCAAGCCCTATTTCTGTTCCGGCAATTTTTGAAGTATAACCGCTTATAAAATGATATTGAGCTTGTTCTGGAGTTAAACGCGCAATCGGCGGCATTACACCGGATGCATCGCATGTTAGGTAAATAACATTTTTAGGATGAGTTCTTACATATCCATCTTCAATAACATTCGGTATAAATTCAATTGGATATGAGCAGCGTGTATTTTCTGTTATGGTATCATCATCGAGGTCTATATTACGTGATACAGGATCGAAAACTACATTTTCCAGAATTGTTCCAAAGCGATGAGTTGCTGAATAAATCTGCGGTTCGTGTTCTGCAGAAAGCCGGATTACTTTAGCATAGCATCCGCCTTCAAAGTTAAATATGCCATTCGAACTCCAGCCATGTTCATCATCTCCAATTAATCTTCTTTTAGGGTCTGCAGAAAGTGTTGTCTTACCTGTTCCGCTTAGTCCGAAAAAGAGCGCTACATCACCGCTGCTTCCAACATTTGCAGAACAATGCATTGGCAGTACGTCCTGATATGTAAGCAGGAAATTAAGTACAGTAAAAATTGATTTTTTTATTTCACCGGCGTACATTGAATTTGCAATTATTGCCGTACGTTGATCGAAATTAATAAGAATGGCAGTTTCTGTACGTGTTCCGTCCGTAATCGGATCAACTTTAAATCCTGGGAGGGCAATTACTGTAAACTCCGGTATAAATTTTTTCAATTCATCCCTATCGTTTGTAGTAATAAACATATTACGTACAAATAATGAATGCCACGCTTTTTCAGTAATAATACGAACCGGCATTTTGTATTCAGGGTCTGCACCGGCATAAACATCCTGAACAAAAAACTCTTCACCCTGCGCCCATGCTTGTAATCTTCCCATTAATTGCGACCACTTTGCATTAGCATAAGGGCGGTTGTAAGTTCCCCACCAAATATCTTTCTCTGTAGATTCTTCCCTAACAACAAATTTATCTGCAGCTGCTCTTGCTGTATGTTTCCCGGTATTTACTAAAAGAGCGCCGCCTTTTACCAATTTACCTTCATTTCTAAAAATTGCTTCTTCGTAAAGAGCTTCTTCAGGTAAATTCCAATATACTCTATCAAGGTAAGTAAGTCCCTGGTTCTTTAATCTGAAATCGGATGCAAGTTCTAATGCTTGCTTACTTGCCGGCGTGCTAAAATCTAAGTATTTACTCATGACCAATCCCTCACTAATTTACGATCGCCTATATAAAGTTCATTTGGAGAATTTGGGTCGAGTGCCCATTTCATTCTTTCAATACCTTCGGCAATATCTTTAATTGTTCCGCAATAACTAATTCTTAAGTAACCGTCCAATCCAAATTCCTTGCCGGGGACAGTAAGAACCATTACTTTATCAATTAGGTACGATGATAATTTTTGAGAATCTTTTTCATATGCACTAAAGTCCGCAAAGCAGTAAAACGTTCCATTTGGAACGGTTACTTTAACACCATTAAATGACTTTAGTAAACTAATGAGCACGTTACGATTATTTTCGAGTGTAACACGCAGACTTTCAACACCGGACTGAATTCCATTTAACGCACCAACAGCAGCTTTTTGCAATAGAACCGAAGGCCCGGAGGTTTGATGACCCTGAATATTAGACATTGCCTCAATAACCTTTTTATTACCAACTGCCCAGCCAATTCTAAATCCTGTCATTGCATATTGTTTAGATACTCCGTTAATAATTATCAATTTCGATTCTTCGATAGATTTTTTTGTATAGTTGTAGGCACTAATCAGTTTTTTGCCGTCGAATATCAAGCGATGATAAATATCGTCCATTATTAAATAGATATCTCTCTTCTCACAGAAATCAATTATATCCGCAATAAACTCTTCAGAATACATTGCACCGGT
>DYHC01000081.1:4676-7993 GCA_020724325.1 Melioribacter roseus | reverse complement strand
TCTCTTGAAGCTTCACTGCCCGGCATACAACCATTTACTGCTAAGGCAAGAGATGTAACTAAAACAAATAGATGTAATTTTTTCTTAATCATTTATTACTCCCAAAAGTATTATAGTTTAATAACACCAAGTTACTTCTACTTAATGCTGCTTTCATTTATTTATTGATCAGTAGTAGATGTAAATTGATCATATTTTCATCACTAATTTTTGTCAAAATCTTTTAGATAATTCCTTTCCTTATAGCTTTAGCAACGGCTTCGGATTGAGAGTGTACGTGGAGCTTGCGGTAAATATTGCGTATATGATGCCTTACTGTATCAACACTTATAAAGAGTTTATCTGCAATGGATTGATAATTATTCCCATCGGCAAGCGAAGTAAGAACCTCTTTTTCTCTTGAAGAAAGCTGAGGATTCGTATTTTCATTTTGCAGTCCAATATTTTGCTGAAAGAGTGTAATAACCTGACGCGCGATTAAGGAGCTCATTGGAGCGCCTCCTTCGTAAGCATCTTTGATTGCTTCAAGTAATCGAGAAGGAGGGGTTTTCTTTACGAGATAACCACAAGCGCCAGCACAAAGTGCTTTGAATACAGATTGGCTGTCTTCGTAAACTGTTAACATAAGGACGTTAAGATCCGGTTTTATTTTTTTTGCGCGCACAATTCCGTCAATACCATTAATACCGGGTAAGCCGATATCCATCAGAATAATATTTGTATCGAGGGTTGGAATTTTATGAAGGAAGGTTTCACAATCAGGGAAAGAACCAACGCAGCTGTAGCCCGGCGTTCCGTTTATTAGAGCGGCTAATCCATCGCGGATTGTTGTGTTGTCTTCTATTATTGTTACTTTTATCATTCTACTGGAAAAATGTTACACAACAAAAGTAAGTTATTTTCAACAATTTTGGGATTGAAATACTAAATGAAAGATGAAAGAAATTACTTAAGTAGCAATTTATTTTAACCGACTTATTTTACCGCTAAATCTGATTTTTGTACCGGAGTTATTAGATTCAATATCGAGAGAACCGCCAATTAAAGCTGCCCGGCTTTTCATATTAAAAATTCCGTTCCCATATTTTATTTTTTCCAGATCCATTCCGTGCCCGTCGTCTGTTAAGGTTAGTTCTAAAATATTTTGCTTAACATTGGCTTCAAATGTGAGCTGTCTGCACCCGCTGTGCTTAAGAGAATTGTTAATTGCTTCTTTGAAGATTAAAAAGATATTTTGCTTGTATTCCATTTGTAATTTAACCGAAGAAAATTTTTCTAGATTTACTGTTCCGAAAGAGACCCCCATCGAATTAAGTAAATCGCTGTATGAATCTTTAAGCCGGAGAATTACGTGATATAAAGAATCACGCCGTGGATTAACCATCCAAACTATATCACTCATGTTATCTATAAGCATTCTTGCCTTTTCGCTAATGGCATTAATTTTACTGACCGAATCGTCTCTATTTAACTTAATACCGTTAGCCGCTAATTCACTTAATATCGAAATCTCTGTTAGTCCCGAACCTATATTATCATGCAAATCGGCAGATAATTTGCTTTTCAACTTCTCAATGGAAAGCAGATTTCTATAACGAACTGTGCCGATATAATAGATAATGGAAGCAGCAAATAAAACAGCTAAAGAAATAAACCACCATGTTTGCCAATAAGGCGGCGAAATAAAAATATGAATCTGCGTGCCTAAATTGTTCCAGACACCATCATTATTGGACCCTTTTACGCGGAAGATATATTTACCGGGAGAAAGGTTTGTGTAGCTTGCTGCTCTTCTTCTCGAATCAACATAATGCCATTCATCTTCTATCCCTTCTAATATATAAGCATACTGATTATCAGTTGGATTTGTAAAATCAAGAGCAGAGAATTCTATAGATAAGAAATTCTGATCGTAGGATAAATAAACAGAATCAACCTCACCTTTTAGAGGTTCATTAAAGACTCTTATAGAGCTAATAACAACAGGAGGTACAAAGTAATTGTCTCTAATACTATCCGGATAGAAATAATTTAGACCGTTAATACCTCCAAAGAACATTTCGCCGGTTCTGGATTTGAATAATGCGCCGCCGCTAAATTCAAGACTTTGCAGCCCATCGCTTAAATCATATTTTGTAAACAGCTCCGAAACAGGCGAGAACTTAAATATACCGTTATCGGAACTAATCCATAAATTTCCATTATTATCTTCCAGAACGCCATAGACAACAGAGCTGTATAATCTGTTCTTTTTATCATAGCGAATAAATTTTTCTGTTCTTCTATTAAATTTTAAGAGCCCGCCGCCGTAGGTTGAAATCCATAAATTCTTCATACTATCCTCATAAATTCCCATTACTCTATTATCACTTAAACTCGATTCGTCCCCGGATATATTTTTATAACAAATAAAATTCTCTTTACTCTTGTCAAATTTATTAAGTCCGCCTCCAAATGTTCCTATCCATAATATTCCTTCGGTATCTTCATAAATTGTATAAACCCTGTCATCACTCAAACTGAATGGATTGTTAGGATCATGCTTAAATTTTTTGAAAGCTAATTTACCGGGTAATTTTTCAAACGGATCAATTTTATTTAAACCTCCTCCAAAAGTGCCAATCCATGTATTCTTATCTTTATCCACATAGACCGATTGAACCTGATTAGCGCCAAGACTCAATGTATCATGCGGATTGTGTTTATAATTAACAAACTTATCTTTGTAAAATATATTAAGACCGCCGTTGAAAGTCCCGATCCAGAAGAATCCCCTGTCATCATATAAAATTGCTCTTACATGGTTGTCGCTTATCGAAAAAGGGATCCGGAGATTTTTCTGATAACTAAAGAATTTATTTTTATCTCGATCCCATTTATTCAATCCGCCCTTGTAAGTACCTATCAATACATTTCTGTTTTCTTCTTCCCAAATTGCCCAGACAACATCATCATTAAGACTGTTTTTATTTAACGGGTCTCTGCTTATCTGTTTGAATTTTACTCCATTAGATTCATACTTGCTTAATCCTTTACCAAGATGAGCTCCAATCCAAATATTTCCTGATGAGTCTTCATGTAAAGAGAGGATTTCATTTTTGGAAATTGTTGTAGATACGTTTGGTTCGTTTTTGAAATAGGTAAACAGGTTACTTTGCGGGTTGTATTTATTAAGCCCTCCGCCAAATGTTCCAATCCAGATAGAACCTGATAGATCTTGAATTAAAGCTGTAATAAAATTATTGGAAATAGAATTTTTTATCTTCGGGTCATAAAAAAATTTTCTAAAAGTAAGAAATCTATTCAGAATATAAGAG
>DYHC01000081.1:3591-4666 GCA_020724325.1 Melioribacter roseus | reverse complement strand
TTTTTTTCATTACTTGATAGAAAATTTAAGCCGCCGCCGTAGGTTGCAATCCAAAGGTTGTTTTCTTTATCCTTTAATAAATCAACTATCTGGTTGCTGCTAAGTCCGGTTTTATTTTTAGGGCTGTGTTTATAATGAATTATACTTCGCTTGCTATTAACCTCGACTAATTTAAATAACCCGTTATCAAACGTTCCAACCCAGAGATCGTTTCCATCACTAATTATTTTTTTGATTCTATTAAAATTGAATTCTGATAAGCCGCCTGAATTATAACTGACTTTAACGAATCCTTCAGAATTTTTATCAAACTTAATTAACCCGAGACCCCAGGTTCCTATGTAAAGAATATTATCTTTTCCATGTGCAATAGATGTAATTGACCTTTCGTTATAACGTGAATAAGGTAAGGGAAAGTCGAGGTTAATTTGATCAACTGAAGTGTTCGATTTTAATCCGGCAGTAATATTAATTCTTTTAAAGATTCCGGTTCTGCGATCATAACGATTTAGTATCCCATCGGTTGTTCCAATCCAAATAATTCCATTTTCATCTTCACAAATAGACAAAATACTATTATCAGAAATTGTTGTTGTGTCAAACGGATCGCTTGAATATACTTTGAATGAATATCCATCGTAACGATTCAACCCGTTTGCTGTTCCAAACCATAGGAACCCTTTTTTATCCTGGTGAATGCAGTAAATGGAGCTTTGTGAAAGTCCGTCTTCAAGTTTAATCTGACTGAAGCGGAAATCCTTTTCTTGACCGAATAGGAATGAAATATTCGTGAAGAGAATTATTACGATTGGCAAATAATATTTATTGTGAATTATTTTCAAAATCCGAAAAAATATTTGTGTTATCATAACAATCGGCTTAATTAAAATCCACACTAATGCCAGGACACTTTTGATAAAATAATATTTCTGAATTTATCAGAAATCTAATTGAAAAAACAACGACTTGTTCTATTGGTGATTAGGAACTAAACTTCTATATTTGCCGGGTATTAAGATTAAAGGACTTGAATGCACAAAAAACTAATAGCAGTATTAATAATATTTGTTCTCTG
>DYHC01000081.1:1136-3581 GCA_020724325.1 Melioribacter roseus | reverse complement strand
TGAACGGATGTGATAAAGGAATAGAACCGGGAGAGCCGATTGTTCCCGGCGGATTTAGCGGGATAGTTAATTTTACAGGAACATGGCCGGATGGAATTAAAAGAACTCATATAGTTGTATTCAAAAACCCAATCTTAAAAACCGAAGATTTTTTTCTACCTAACTTAAGTTTCGTGGTTGATTCTATACCTTACAAGAGCAGATCATTTGCCTACAACTCGCTGGAAATGAGTTTTGTTGATATACTTAAACTTTTGCCCGGCGAATATAAATACGTAGTTGTTGCACAATCCAAAACACCCGAAATATCTTTTCTAAGAAAAGACTGGAATGTTGTTGGTGTATATTGTATAAATAATGATCAGACCAAACCGGCAAGTTTAATAATCCGCTCCAATCAAGTTACTGTTAATGTTAATATAAATGTTGATTTTAATAATCCTCCGCCTCAACCGCCAATGTAACAGAAGGTAATTATTAGCGATGATAAAAGAGAAATTCGTCAATAAAATTTTTTTCCTGATTTTGATTCTACCGCTTTTGAATTCTATTGCTCAAACAACATCATTAAAAGGGAAAATAATAAGCGACAAAGCGAAGCCGGTAATAGGTGCAAATCTTATTTTATCCGGAACAAACTTAGGCGATGCTTCGGATACTAATGGAAATTTTGAAATAAAAAATATTCCCTTCGGCGTTTATGACCTCGAAGTATCTTGTATCGGTTACGGAAAAAGAATTATTAGAAAAATAAAAATTGATCTGCAAACCAAACCTCTAACAGTTGTGCTTAGAGAAACTGCTTACGAAACAGAGCCGGTTGTTGTTAGTGCTTCAAAATATGAACAGAAGCTGGCAGATATTACTGCAAGTACTGCCATCATTAAACCTGATTATATCAATCGAAAAAACTTTATTTCGTTTGATGAAATGCTGCGTTACATACCCGGAATTCAAATGAACCTGGAACAGGTTAGCATTCGTGGTTCCAGTGGATATAGCAAAGGCGTTGGCGCTCGTGTCCTTGTTGCAATTAATGGTATTCCTCTTTATGCCGGCGATAATGGTGATGTTGTTTGGGAATTAATTCCTCTTTCAGATATTGAACGTGTAGAAATAATTAAAGGTCCCTCAAGCTCGCTCTACGGGTCTTCTGCAATAGGCGGTGTAATTAATATAATTACAAAATCCAAAGTTCAAAGCCCGGTTTCTTATTTCAAAACTTATATCGGCGCTTATGATAAACCTGCTCATGATCTTTGGCTATGGGATAATAATTACAGAACATTCTATGGTGCCGAATTTACACACTCCGGTTCAATTGATAATTTAGGTTATACCTTATCATTTAAAAAATTCGACAACATGAGCTACCGGCAGAATGATTATTACAAAAGGTACCTTGGACATATAAAATTGGATTATTCTTTTTCACCGGATAATTATCTTCTTTTCTTTTCGAATTATTTATACTCAAACCGCGGTAATTTTTTATATTGGAAAGATTCCCGCAATGCTCTTGTTCCCAAAGAAGAAGAAAGCGGAAACTATGTTTTATCAAATAGAATTTTTAACGGCTTAATATATCACAACCGCTTCAATGAAAAACTTTCAGGCGAATTAAAAACAAGTTATTACCGCACACATTTTGACGGTTACGGATTGGAAATTACCAGCTCTACTGCAAATCTATTTAGAGGAGAAATACTTACAAATTATTTTGCTTCGGATTTCATTACGTTAACTACGGGCTTCGAAGCTGCCTATGCAGATGTATCTTCAAATATTTTTAAGAATCCGCATTTCTTTAGTGGCGGTGCATATTTTCAAACTGAGTATAAGGGAATTAACCAAATGATAGTTTCTTTAGGATTGCGTTACGATTACATAAAGATTGATACACTAAGCGGTAAACACGCATTTACTCCACGGCTCGGATTAAATTATAAGTTTAGCGATGATTTTATTCTTCGCGGATCAATAGGAACAGGATTTAGAGCTCCTACTCCTGCAGAAATATTCACTTCTACTGCTGTAGGCGGAGGTGTGGGTATTAAAGAAAATCCGAACCTAACCTCAGAAACAAGTTTGGCATTTGAACTTGGCGCACAATACAAACATTCATCAATCAATTTTGATATTGCTTTCTTTCAAACCGAATACAACAACTTTATTGAACCCAACCTTACAAAGGAAGGGGATATTCAATTTATTAATTTATCGAAAGCGCGCATTCAAGGTATTGAAGCTATTGCAGAGTGGTACTTAATACCCGATGAATTGAGATTAACGGTTGGTTATAACTATTTATGGGCGCGTGATATTGAGAAAAACGTTTCGATGAAATACCGTCCGCGTAATTCTGTTTATGCACAAGCTAAATATTCACCCGGTCAATTTGATTTCGGTATAGACTTCAGGCATTGGAGCCGTATCGAAGAAATT
>DYHC01000081.1:0-1126 GCA_020724325.1 Melioribacter roseus | reverse complement strand
ATGCACTTGTTGAACCGCCGCTGGCTCTCGTGATTGATGGAGACAAACGAGTTCCGGTTTATGTAACCGATATTACTGCCGGGTATAATTTTTTAATCTGGAATATTCCGGCAAAAGTCTACTTAAATGCCCGGAATATATTTAATTATAATTATGTTGAATTCATCGGAAATATTGCGCCGATCCGCAATGTTTCTATTAGCACTGAAATTTATTTTTAACAAAAAGGCATTGTTGAACTACCGATTTATTCGTAAACAATGCCGAATATTTCAATTAAACCGGTGATAAAAATATTATGGTTCAATGGGCAAAGGAGTTTTCTGCAGCAATTACGATTTGCGATCTGGATGGAAAAATTGTTGAGATGAATAATAAGTCGATCGAAACTTTCAAAGATGACGGCGGTAATCAATTAATAGGAAGAAGCTTATTCGATTGCCATTCAGAATCCTCGTCAAATATTATTAAGAATTTACTTGCGAACAATAGCCGCAATGTTTACACAATCGAAAAGGGTGGAATTAAAAAATTGATTTACCAATCACCCTGGTATGAAGAGGGTAAAATAAAAGGGTTGGTAGAGATCTCAATAGAGATCCCTACTGAAATGCAACATCATATTAGATAAAAGGATTATTTCGTTTCCGTCAAATTCTCATCAGAAGAATTTTGTTGAGGATCTTTTCTAATCACCTGCACGGTAAAGTTTGCTGCCACTCCAGCCAGCGCCCCAACCGCAGTAAGAATTGGCGCACACAAAGCGCCAAGAAGACCAATTGTTACAGGTATTTCAATAAATGTGTTTCCTTTTTCATCCTTTATAATAATGCGTCTTATATTTCCTTCATTGATAAGCTCTTCAACTTTATCAATAAGTTCCTTACCCTTAACCTTAAATTCACTTATCACAAACACCTCATCTTTAATTTGTTATTTAGATGGCGAAGAAAGCAGATTGGTTCCTGCTTCAATTCTGCAAATGTATAACTGGGGTACTTTATAAAATTTATTATAATATGAGTCAATAATTATTCTTTGAAAATCTGCTATAAAATCTTTCTGAATAAGGTTAATTGTACATCCGCCAAAACCCCCGCCCATCATCCTTGAACCGAATACTCCC
>DYHC01000080.1:2070-8008 GCA_020724325.1 Melioribacter roseus | reverse complement strand
TTTTTTTAACTGGTTAGTTTCAAGGTTCAGAACCCAGTAATCACCTTTTGTATTATAACGCCAAACACGAACTGTGTTGGTAAAGATCATCAAAAGCTTTTTATCCGGCGACCAGATATAGTCGTTAATTGCCAGCGGTTTATCTTTTCCATGTGGTATTAAAAGCTTTGCAGAAACCATTACCTCTTTTTTACCAGTAACAGTTTCGTACTTAACAATATCTCTGCCGCCATTTACCTCTAATGAATTTTCGAGGGTAGTATAATACTTTCCGTTATCAATCCATCGTGCAGGACCGAACCGGTCTCCAAAGAATTCGGAATTCTTGAAAATGCGTTCGAGACTTAAAAGTGATTTATCTTCTTGCTGCGCAACAAGAGAAAAATTTAATATTACAAAAAGAATCAGTAATAAATTTCTAAGCGGTTTCATTAGACTCCCTTTTAGTAGACTAGTATTATAGTATTTACTCATTCAAATAAATTTCTCATATAAAAAACAGATAATTAAGATGTAGTTTAATGAATAAGGAACAACTCGTGTTTTTGCTTAAATATCTGTATCCACATTTCTTAATTAATTACAGTAGTTAAGCAAGCGATATTTTTTCCATAAAGACACTGAGACGCCATGTTTTAAAATTATTTGTTTATTCCCGCAATCAGGACCAGGTTTTTGATGTTTTATAGAGTCTTAATGCTATTATAGGTAAGTTCTTTTGAACATCTGTATAACATCGGCGAATTAATTTTATACTTCCACAAAATTTTTGGTTGAACGATTTATTTGAAACAAATTTTTTTAATGTTAGAAAACCATGTACCCCCGACAGGAGTCGAACCTGTGCGCATGGCTCCGGAGGCCACTGCTCTATCCACTGAGCTACGGGGGCAATTATTTCTTTTTCCAATCCGGTTTATTAATTTTCAATTAGAATTAGAACAGCTTAATTACAGTATATTGTTTCACGGTTGCTTGGAAAATAGCAATAAAAAATTTTTATTTCCTTAAATAATCTTATTCAAAGCGCGTCATAATTTTATCTATATTGACTTTCAAAGGTTTTTACTAATTTATTTACGTGAATATTACTTGTAAGGAGATGCCAATGCAATACACAGTGAAAAAAACGGTTTCAGAGATTATTACTACCTTAAAAAAACTTCCTTATCCAGGGAAGAAAACTGGATCGTTCTGGGAATTCATGAAAAGTCAATTAACCGATGAGGGCGAATGGGACCAGAAGCACATCAAAGTAATTGAGAAAGAGATTGATAAATTTTTGACAAAGGTAGATAAAAAATCACTTATAGAAATGTGGAAGGAAACACAAACAGGTAATGAAAAATCCGGACAAAGCAAAAAGCCCGATATTAAGGAAATGAAGGCAGATCTTACAGAAGAAATTTTGGGCCGCGTAATGGATCAAATGGACGAGAACTATGCTGCAAGAGATCCTCTCTTTAAGCACGAAGAACCTGTTTATGACACCAAAAAAGAAATTGATAAAGAGGGCGCGAATCTAGATTTTGACATGGATAACGAACCTGAAGAAATTCCCGATGAAGATATTGAGTTAGATAAAAATAATACGTTTGATGAAAACGACACAGATGATGATGAATTCAAATATTAAGAAGATATTTACATTATCTCTATTTGCACTCTCTTTCGCAAATGTTATAGCTCAGTCAGAAAGTCTAAGCGGTTTTAAACTGAACCCTCCTGCCGAAGTACTTAATCTTCAATTGAACGATTTAGAATTCATCAGCGCTGACAAATTACATTTCTTCTCTGCATTAATGAACGATACAGCCTCATTATGGATAAGAACCAATCTTCAAATTAATGCGCTTTCAAGTTATCTTTCCGCTAATCAAAACAATACGGTAAATATATTAAGTCCGCTTTACCAGAACTATGTAAGCTCGCAGAGTATGAGAACTATTAAAACGATCCTCGGCTCGGTCTCTTTTGGAGCTACAGCTTACCTTGCATATAAACATCTTAAGAAATACGGTTTTCTAAAAAAGAAATAATTCAGAATCATTCGATGTAACTTTCATATTGCATTAAAGGTCTAAATTTCCGTGTAAATTATTTTTCAGGGTGAATTATGAAAAGAATCTTACTAACAGTTTTGCTTTTAATTTCAACACCTGTTCTATTTGCTCAGGTTGACCTTTTTGATGATAACGACACCACAAAATCAGAATGCTCGCATAAGAGTTTAGATATTGGTATCAGAAACACCGGCGTTAGTTTGGGAAATTCAGCCGTATGGAACGGATTGCGAATAAACATTTCCGATTGCGGTGTTGAAAGAATTAACGGAATTAACATTACATTCTGGAAACCGGGACGCAATCATAATTCAAAAATTACCGGCATCTCACTTGGTACAGCTCCCTTTGCTTATGAATTGAAAGGAATATCTATTGGCGTTGCTGCAGTTATTGGGATGGACAAATTACAAGGAATTAACATTGGCGGATTAGCTGCTATTTCTGAAGGCAGTATTGATGGAATTAATATTGGCGGACTTGCTCTAGTTGCTAAAGAAAATCTTAGAGGGTTAAACATTGGCGGTTTAGCCGTTGTATCTGAAGGCAATCAATTAGGAATTAACATAGGCGGACTTGCTGTTGTAGCAGAAAGTAATTTATTAGGATTTAACTTAGGCGGATTAGCTGCTGTTTCAGAAGGTAAAATCTCCGGAGTAAATTTTGGCGGACTTGCTCTTGTTGCTAAGGAAAGTCTGCGAGGAGTTAATGTTGGCGGGTTAGCGGTTGTAGGAGAAGAAAGTGTTTTAGGAATTAGTGCATCTCTATTAGCTGTTGTAAGCAATAATGAAATAAAAGGATTAACAGTTGCAGGATACAAAAGAGAAACACCGGACTACAGAGGATTTAATGTAAGCGGCTGGATGGATGTTGATGACTTTAGAGGATTTTCTGCTGCAGTTTATAATAGAGTAGCTAATTCACAACGGGGATTGGTAATTGGATTATTTAATGTTGCAGAGGAATTGCATGGTGTTCAGATTGGATTAATTAACATCGCAAAAAACAATAAAGGTATTGCAAAGGTACTGCCGTTTATTAATGCTAATTTCGATTGACAATAAAATTTTACTTCCCCTTTCGCAATTGAAAGGGGAATATTTTTAATAACTATACGTTCTCAATTTCCTTTATAGATTTTTCAATTATAGAGACAGCTTCTTTAATTTGGGCTTCATTAATTACCAGCGGAGGTGCAAAACGGATTATATGCTGATGTGTTGGTTTTGCAAGCAATCCGTTCTCTTTCATCTTAAGACAAACATCCCAAGCTTCTTTTCCATTCTTAGGTTTAATTACAATTGCATTCAGCAAACCTTTACCTCGCACCAGTTCATTCATATCAGATTTAATCTTGCCAACTTCTTCTCTAAAAAGTTTTCCAAGTTTTTCTGCATTCTCATCAAGTTTTTCTTCTTTAAGGACTTCGAGAGCGGCTACGGCAATTTTTGAAGCAAGCGGGTTACCGCCGAAAGTAGAGCCGTGTTCTCCCGGTTTAATTACAAGCATAATATCGTCATCTGCAAGTACAGCGCTAATAGGCATTGTTCCGCCGCTTAATGCCTTGCCAAGAATTACAATATCCGGTCTAACTTTTTCATGATCGCACGCTAACAGCTTTCCAGTTCTGCATAATCCCGTTTGAATTTCATCCGCAATGAAAAGAACATTTTTTTCTTTGCACATTTTATAAGCTGTGGAAAGATATCCGGAATCAGGTACTACAACTCCGGCTTCACCCTGGATTGGCTCAACTAAAAAACCGGCAACATTGGAATCCTTAAGAGCTTTCTCAAGTTCGTTCAAATCATTATATGGAATTTTTATAAATCCAGGCGTGTAAGGGCCAAACCCTCTGTAAGAATCTGGATCGCTGGACATTGAAATAACAGTAATAGTTCTGCCGTGGAAATTCCCAAGGCAAACGATAATCTTAGCTTCGTTTTCAGGAATTCCCTTTTTGTCGTATGCCCAGCGTCTGCAAAGTTTAAGTGCGGTTTCATCTGCTTCAGCGCCGGAATTCATTGGCAATACTTTATCGTAACCGAAATATTCGGTTATATACTTTTCATATGGTCCCAAACAATTATTATAAAAAGCGCGCGAGGTAAGTGTTAACGTTTTTGCCTGTTCAATCATCGTATTAATAATTTTAGGATGACAATGACCCTGATTAACTGCTGAATATGCCGAAAGAAAATCATAATATCTTTTTCCTTCAACATCCCAAAGAAAAACACCTTCTCCTTTTGCTAAAACAACCGGAAGCGGATGATAATTATGAGCGCCGTATTTCTCTTCTAATTCAATGAAGTCTTTAGTAAGCATATTTTCTCCAAATTTTGATTCTAAAGATTATTAGGTAATAATAATTTTTTTAAGAGTGCTTTAATGATGTTTTTGCATCTGCAATATATTCAAGCGGTATTATGCTTACAAGCAAAATAGATATTAGGGCAGCTCTAAAAACCTCAAATGCAATCTGCGGAAATCAGTTTTATCCGCCATAGAACGGCGGACAAGTCCGTGTTTATCAGCGTTCTATTTACCTAAAAATAGTTTTTAGAGATGCCCATTAGTAACATCTGTTACACATGCGGTGATTTTTTGCCGCCAAGGCGTCAAGACACCAAGTTTAATTTATAGATCGATTTCCCGGAAATCAGGACAAGTTCCCGCGAACGTGATAAAATACTTTATGATGTTTCGCGGTAGTATTGTAACTTTTCAGCCCAAGCTGACGCGCCTTATATTCCACGTCTAAGGTTTTTTTGAACGCGTTAGTAACATCAGTGAATAAATAAAACGTCTGAAGCAAAAAAATAAATTAGAGAACCCGAAAATAATATTATTTCGGGTTCTCAATTCGAATTACTTTTCTCTCATATACTCCATTGTAAACATCTTTTCTTCCTTACCATTAACTTCGCCGTACATTTCAAATGTGGTTTTGTCATCATTAATCCATTTAGAAACCGATCGATATTTCATATTCTTTCCAATGGAAGGATCATATCCCTCTCCTGAAAAAACTAATGCACCGGATTTTTCATCAAGCTTCCCTTTCATAACCATAATGCCAGTCCCCATGTTATCAGCCCAGATGCTTACAAACTGTTTATTACCATTGTCATAAGCATCAAGTCCAAAACCTTCGAATGGCATACCCATCATCTCGCCGGTATAAGAAGATTTCATATATCGTCCGCCCAAAATTAATTGGAAAGAAGCTTTACCCTCCGATTTCATTTCATTGCCCGATTCTGGATCGGTAAAGATCATAACAGTCTTCCAGTTACCTTCCATTTTTGCAATCAATTGATGCATCGGACCAGGGGTCATGTACTCGGTCCATTTTTTCATTGCTTCAATCTGATCTTGCGCGTATAGATTTATTCCGCAGAAAATCATTAATGCTGCAAAAAATTTTTTCATTTTACTTCCCTTTCGCAATAATTATTAAATTTGTTTTGTTTAATGGCTGCCTACAAAATAAAAAAATTCTTTATCAAATTATTATTCTTTTATATAGGAAATCACTGAAAAATATCGCTTGTCATTTCTCAGTCGCTTCGCTCCTTCGAAATAACATTTCGACCCCGGCGTTGATGGACAGTGAGAATCGAACCTAAACCTTGAAGGTCAAGCGTTGTTATTTGATACCTTGATGACCTTCAAGGTTGTTGATTCTTCAGTCATACCGACTGCGTCGGTATTCCTTCAGAATGACAGAGTAGAAAGTGTCCTGCCATTCTAAACCGAACGAAGTGAGGCGAAGAATCTATCCGTAGATTCTTCGTTTCTCGACAAGTCGGGATCCTCAGAATGACAATGTAGAAAGTGTACTGTCATTCTGAACCGAGTGAAACGAGTTG
>DYHC01000080.1:0-2060 GCA_020724325.1 Melioribacter roseus | reverse complement strand
ATGTTATTCTGAGCCGAACGAAGTGAGGCGAAGAATCTGTTCGTAGCTTCTCATCCCGCTTTGCGGGATTCGGAATGACGTTTCTCATTCGCTTTGTTCTTTCGAAATAAAATTTCTGAATTTTTCAGAAGTAAAAATTGATAATTCAACGCTCACAGGAGGGCGCGATGAAAAAATCAGCGGTTCTTCTCTGCTTAATATTTTTCTTCGGGTGTTCTTCTATTAAGCATGATAGTAAAATATCGAATATGCCGGTTCTGTTGGAACGAGCCGAACTGCCTTCAATTCCCAAAAATGTAAGTGATACTGAGTTCTACCTTTCGGTTAGAATGATGGTAGATGAAAAAGGGGATGTAGCTAAAGCAATTTTAATTAGAGGAATGGGAATACCGGATTGGGACTCGGCAGCAATAAGATCAATTAAGAAGTGGAAATACGAGCCGGCTCGTGTTGATGGTATGCCGGTTACTTTATGGATGATACAAAAAATTAAAGTTCAGGTTGAAACACCGGTTTATATGACGTTATCCGAAATAGTTTGTGATTCGCTTGATGATGCACGTTACATTATTTCAAGACTTTCTGAAGGAATGGATTTTGGAGAGCTCGCATTTCAATATTCAAAGGGACCTTCAAAAAACAGAAATGGTTATATTGGCAGAAAGGATATCAACCTTTATCCGGCAAATATTGCCCGCGCTCTCAGAAATCTTGGAATCGAAAAATACACTCAGCCGCTTCCATTCGGAAAAAAGTATGTAATATTCAAAAGAATGTAAGCGTAGAAATAATCCGCGGCTCATTTTCATTCCAATTAGTAAATATGCCTATGTTAATCGCGCTCTTTGAAAGAAATAATAAGAGACAACGTTCTTGACTGATTTGAAATTCCTGTAACGATTTAAATAGAGCAGTAAAATTTTATTAGCAAGTTCTTAGAGGAGAATTCTATCAGCAAGAAATGATGGAATTAAAAATGGCATTCTTTCCGATGGAAGAAGATGGAGTTGGCGGCGCTTTATGCTTTAGCAAACACTATAAACCAACATCAGACGGCGCTGTAATTTACTTGAATGCAAATCCCGATATAAGTATTCCTCTATCGAAAGTTGAAGCTGCCGGCAGAAAAGTAATGATGCCCAAAAAATTGATTACAGAAGCGATCGGTTACATGGTATTGTTTATTGATAGCGAAGGGAAATAGAGCAGCGTTTAATTCAAATAAATAATATTTATTTGCGGGAACGCATTATTAAACTCTACAACGAAAATTATAAATCACATGGCAAACAGTTCATTAAAAGATGAATATTTTATTCGAGATCTATTCTCTTCTTTTTTAGGTTTCCTAAAAACATAAAGGTGTTCGTGCATTATTAAATAGAAATTATACTTTTCAGCACTTTGTACCCATTTTTTTGAGTAGACACAATTATGCTGTGCCTTAATAATTTCCTCTTTAAGAACGAAACCCGTTCTAAGAAATGTTTGAAGTAAATAATGAGAAAGCGGAATGTAATGCTGTGCTTTGCGCGTGTCGCCAATTAAGATTGCACAATAATGATCTTCTTTTAATACACGAAATAGTTCTTTGGATATTATCTGAATCTCATTAAAAAATTTTGGTATGCTGCCAATGCTTGATAAATCTTCGGCTATGTTATTTTTTGAGTACTGAACTATATTTAAATAGGGAGGATGTGTAATTATTAAATCAATCTTATTGTCAGGATATTTAGATAAGTCCCTGGCATCGCCAACAAAAACATTTTGTTTACTTTTAGTTTTGAATTCAAATTCCAAAGCTTTTTTACTTATTTCAACCGCCACTGGATTTATATCAATCCCATCAGCATTACGATGTAAGAGTTTAGCTTCAATTAGTGTTGTTCCCGAACCGACCATAGGGTCTAATATAAATTCATCTTCTTGTGAATATTTTAGAATGAGATTTCTTGGAATTTGTGGTGCAAAATTTCCGCGGTATTTTGGATTATGTGTTGCCCAATTTCCACGTTCTGGAAATGACCACGCTGTTGTGATTTCTTGCTCAAATGTGG
>DYHC01000079.1:5004-8019 GCA_020724325.1 Melioribacter roseus | reverse complement strand
TGAAGGTAACTTAACCAACCTTGAAGGTTGAGCAAGTAGTTTTGATTGTTCTCAAACCTTCAAGGTTGTACGAATCTTTTACACACCCTGCTTCTCAACCTTGAAGGACTAAAAATTTTCATAAAAGCCCCGCACGACCTTCAAGGTTAAGAAACATCTCCTCAACCCTGAAGGTAACTTAACCAACCTTGAAGGTCGTCAGGATTAAAACAACACTTATAACCTTTAACGCTTAGCTTACTAACTGCAATTGGATTTCGAACTGCAGTTTTGAAATCACACTTTTTTTAAATATTTTCGGCAGCTTCAAAAATAGAAAAACCGTTTACGAAAGGAGGCATATTATGCTAAAGAAATTTGATATTGCTGATAATACCATTGTTCAAAGCGATAAAAATGATAATACAATTGACCTCTATATAAATCCAAATGAAAACGAGAAACAGAATATATTAGCCGTATTGGATTTTGATGAACATACACTTTCTTCAGCACTTGACCCGGATGAAGTATCGCGTGTAGAATTTGAGAAAGATTATACCTTTATAATCTGGAAACGCCCTAACAATTACTCTTTTAATTCTCAACTTCAGTTTAATGTCTCATCTATTGGTATATTCCTAACGAATCGTAAGATTATTGTAATATTGAAAGAAGATTATGATTTATCTGACAGAAGGGAATTTAAAAAAGTCAGCTCACTTAATGATTACTTTCTAAAAATATTGTTTCATACTGTCCGGCATTATGTGGATCATATTAAAGCAATTAATATGATGTCAAAAGAACTGCAAGAAAAAATTACTATTTCACTTGAAAATAAATATTTGGTTCAGATGTTTAATCTTAGCGAGAGCCTTGTTTACTATATTAACGCAATAAATGCCAACAATACTGTTTTAATAAAGCTCAAAAATAATGCACACAAAATTGGTTTTACTGAAGAAGAGATAGAATTACTGGACGATTTAATTATTGAGAGCAATCAATGTTATAGGCAAGCAGAAATATATTCAACAATACTTGGCGGTTTGATGGATGCAAGAGGAAATTTAATAAATAATAATATGAACATGCTCTTGAAAAAACTAACTATTATAAATGTAATTTTTCTTCCTCTGAATTTAATAGCAAGTATGGGCGGAATGTCAGAATTTAGCATGATGACAGTAGGAGTACCCTGGCAAATATCATATTCACTGTTTGGCTTAGGGATGATTATTATTGGTTGGTTTACGGCAGCTTGGCTTAATAAAATAAGCAATAGAAATAAAAATGTAGTTAGGAAAAAATAACTTACAAATAAGTTAACTGATGGCTTTCCTATTCTCACCAAAATTATAATTATTGGGCTGAAGGCAAAGATTGAGTAAATTGCAGTCTCTTTCAACGAAAAGCAGATTAAGAAAATCAGTTCCAATCTGTTTTAATCAGTTAAATCTGTGTGCCATTTACTTTCCTGATAGCACACAGATCGAACAGATCAAACTGATAAAAGCAGATTAAAAAAAATCAGTTCCAATCTGTTTTAATCAGTTAAATCTGTGTGCCATTTACTCTCCTGATAGCACACAGATCGAGCAGATCAAACTGACCGTCAAAACTATTTCATTATTGTTAAATGTATTTGATTGGCTGTTAATTTGATTGGTTAAAAAAAGTCTTGTTATCTTTACGCTACACATTTGAAAGCGAAAGAAAAAGATTGTTAAAAGTAAATGAAATATATTATTCTATTCAGGGCGAAAGCTCTAAAGCCGGGCTTCCGTGTGTATTTGTTCGGCTTACTTATTGTAATCTTAGATGCTCTTACTGCGATACCGAATATGCTTTTTATGAAGGTGAAGAAAAAACTATTGAAGAAATTATTGCAGAAGTAAAGAAGTTTAACTGCAATCTTATTGAGATAACCGGCGGCGAGCCTCTTGTTCAAAGTGAATCGATTGAATTAATGACAAAACTTTGCGACGAAGGATTTGAAGTAATGATAGAAACCGGCGGAAGTCTTCCGATTAAAGATATTGATAAGAGAGTAATGATAATTATGGATCTGAAATGCCCTTCGAGTAAAATGATGAAAAAGAATTTATATCAGAATATTGATTACATAAAGAAGATCGATGAAATAAAATTTGTAATAGGCAGCAGAAAAGATTACGACTGGTCCAAAGAAATAGTTGATACGTATAGGTTAAATGATAAATGCTCCGTGCTCTTTTCGGTGGTATTTGGACAATTAGAACCCGTTCAACTGATCAATTGGATTCTTGAAGACCGGCTAAAAGTCCGATTCCAATTACAAATTCATAAAATAATCTGGCATCCGGAAACAAAAGGTGTATAATGAAAATTGCAAAAGAATTTAAGTGGGAAATGGGTCATAGACTGCCTTTCCACCAAGGTAAATGCAGAAATCTGCATGGTCATTCATACCGTTGTATAATCGAACTTACCGGTAAGCCGGATAAAAATGGAATGCTGCTCGATTACTATGAATTAAAGAAAATTGTAGATCCCATAATTGATAAAATGGATCATTCGTTTATGGTATATGAAATGGATAAGGAGTTAATTGAAGTACTTGATAAACTTGGGTCTAATAAATTAGTTGTTAATTTTGAATCCACAGCAGAAAATATTTGTTTCTATTTGCTAAGCGAAATAAAAAATTCATCTTTTCCGGTTAATGTTGAAGCTGTAAAAGTGAGAGTTTTGGAAACAGATAATACTTATGCCGAAGAGGAAATCAAGCTTTAGCAAGATTTAAGTTTACTTGCTTCTTCTAATATCCGAGGAATAATTTCTCCGGACTTACCAAAAATTGAATAATCAGCGTAGTTGGATAATTCCGTAGGTTCAATATTAATTTCTACAATATAGGACCCGGCACGTTTAGCATTTAACGGAATATAGGCAGCAGGATAGACTACAGCCGATGTGCCGGCAACAAAACAGATGTCGCTCTGCTTGGC
This sequence comes from Melioribacter roseus, assembly GCA_020724325.1. Taxonomy (GTDB): domain Bacteria; phylum Bacteroidota; class Ignavibacteria; order Ignavibacteriales; family Melioribacteraceae; genus DSXH01. The sequence continues at coordinate 5,047 of DYHC01000079.1, read as the reverse complement.
AGCCGTTTCTCCGCCGTTAAATTCTTTTTGCGGAAGGAACTCG
>DYHC01000079.1:0-4994 GCA_020724325.1 Melioribacter roseus | reverse complement strand
AACCATACAACATCGGGTCTAATAAGCCCGTTACATTTTTTACAATGAGGAACACCACTGGTTTTTTCTTGGTCGCTTAAATCGTAATATTGTTTGCAATCGATGCAGAAGTTTCTTTCAATATTACCATGCAGCTCAAAGATTTTTTTTGAACCAGCTCTTCTATGCAAATTGTCGATATTCTGTGTAACAACGGTTACATCATAATATTTTTCTAAACCGGCAATTGCAAGATGACCGGCATTAGGTTTAGTATTGTGTACAATTTCCCGTCTGTGCTGATACCACTCCCAAACAAGATCGGGATTCTGCATAAACGCATTAAAGTTTGCTAATTCTTCTGGTTTCATTTTATTCCAGATACCATCCTTACCGCGAAATGTTGCTATTCCACTTTCTGCGGATATTCCCGCTCCGGTAAAAAACACTAACCTTTTAGAAGTTTTTAGTTTTTCTGTAAATTCTTGTTTGAAAGTCATATTAAAAATTGGCGGAGCAGAATTTCTGAAACCGGCTTTCAGAAATTCTGCATCGCATTTATTAATGGTTATTCATTTTTAATTTGGTTTAAGGTTTGTTTTGCTTCAGCTTTTCTTTTTTCATCATCCTGATGGGCATTTTCAATTGTTAATGCTTTATTCAACATATCGCGAGCAGTTTTAAAATCATCTTCGCGGATTAGTGAATTAGCAAAATCAACATAAAACATAACATAGTTAGGATAAATTTCAATTGCTTTCTTATATTCTTTAATGGCAATTTCGTTATCAGCCCATCCTAATCCTAATATTGAACGAGCAGGTTTCCATTTTTCGCTTGTCTTTGCATGAGTTCTGGCAAGAACATAATGAGCAACGCCCATAGCAAAGTTATCGCCGTTATTAAGTTGAATTGCTTTTTCAACATCTGCTCTTACGGAGTTAACAACACCGGCAACAGAAAAAACTCCTTTAAAGAGGGCAATTTTACCATTTGCGATTGCACGCCGTAAGTAACTTATAGTTTTGTTCTGTTCAAGCTTAATGGCTTTTTCGGCATAATCCAAAGCTTTCTGATAGGTTGCCAATTGGGCATCTTCCTGATCAGATGTACTGGCTGGCATTTTATCGCCAATGTCTATATAAGTTCTACTTAAGCGCCATATAACTTCCCAATTATCCGATGCTTGCTTCTCGGCTTTAAGTAATGTTTCCAGTGCTTTTTCATTGTTAAACTGGGAATAATATTTATCGCACTCATCAATTAATTGTTGAACTGATTGAGCAGAAATGTAACTGCCGAAGAGGAAGATAAATGGAAAGATTAAACATTGGGTTTTTTTCATAAGTTGTTTCCTCTGATGTTGATTAATTAATCGTTTTCTTCTTCCCCCTTAAAACTATCGGGTATATAAAGAGAAGTATTAGCAAGCTGAAGAAACCGCGTCCATTTGCCGCCTCTGTTTCTGTCTGACTCAATTGCATATTTATATGCATTTGTTTTCGCACTTAACTCGTCTGCCTGATATAAAACAATGGCTTCTAAAGTACGTGGTTCAACAGGTGAAGCAAATTCTAATTTGCCCTGATGGCTCAATACCAAATGCAAAAGCTGGGTTTTTAATTCGTCCGGGAAAGATGGTATTTGAGATGCAGCTTTTTCAATTTCGATGGCGCTTAAAACTATATGACCAATCAGTTTTCCTTTGTCAGAATAGTCGAACGTGTTACTGTAGGTTAGTTCTTCGGTTTTGCCAAAATCGTGCAGTAAAGCACCTGTAATTAATAAATCCCTGTCAATTTCAGGATGGATAGAACTCATTAAGTTGCAAATCCTTATTATCTCGAGCGTGTGCTCAAGGAGTCCGTGCAGATAGGAATGATGCCACGATTTACCAGCCGGGGCTCTGCAGAATTTTTCAAAATTATCGCCGCTTAATATTTTTTTGATAAGTGATTGAAGGAAAGGATTGGCTACAGAACCGATTGCCGAATTTAATTCATCAATCATTTCATTAAGAGGTCGAACCGACCCTGGCAGGAAATCATCACTTGAAACATTATCTGTTTCATTAGCAAGCCGAATTTTTTCAACTCTTATTTGTAAAGAACCGTTAAACTCTTCCAATAATCCTGCAACTTTTACAACAGCCCCTTCTTTAATTGTATCAACGATCTCTTCAATTTTATTCCATACTTTTGCAGGAAGAAGGGCAGATTTATCTCGCAGCTCAAGATTAATAAACGGTTTGCCGTTCTTAGTAGTTTTTACTTCAAATTTTGTTACCAAGAGGAAAGCAGTAAATTCATCACCAATCTTTAGCTCATTCAATCTTTTCTGATTTAACATAAACTGTGTTTTTGTATTCTAAGTTGACTTCAATTTATTAAAAAAAACATGAATGGCAAAGGTTAGTTTTCTATTATTTTTAGCATGCTGCTATCCGGAAGTCTAACCAGAACAGATCGTTTTAGCAGATCGATCGATACAGCTAAATGTTTTTCCCCTTCTCTAAATTCAGTTACCACTCCAATAACATCCCGGAAAGGACCATCTAAAATCTTTACTCTTTGACCCACTTCAATTTTATTTGAAACAAATACTTCCGGCTTTTCAGTTAATATTTTCTTAAGATTTTCTATTTGCCAGTCGGGAATAATTGACGGTTTTCCGTTAAAGCAAACCGTTTTAATAATTGAAGGAGATTTTAGGCAGTTTATTCTTCCGTACTCATCTGCAAGTACAAACAAATAATTTTTAAATAGCGGTTCTTCAACTTTCTTTTTTCTATCGCTCCAGCGTTTTTCAACTATAATTGTTGGAAGGTAAACTTCAGCCGTTAGATTTCTTATTTGCTCAAGAGCTTTGTATTCATGCCGTGGTTTGGTATATAGTGCAAACCAGTGTTTTTCTTTGCTTATGAAAGGATTTATCATTTTACCGTAATCTATTAGTTGTTAAAAGAATTTAGAAAATACATTCTTTTATAGTTTCGAGTAATAAGTTAGAGTTAATCGGTTTCGGAATTATTTTGTCAACACCTAAACGGGAATAGACTTTAGATATTTCGTCATTAAGTTTGGCAGAAACAACAATCACAGGAATTGAAATGCTTGATTCACGTTTTTTAAGAGCTTCAACAAGTTGAATTCCGTTCATTAACGGCATATCGTGATCTGTAATTACTATTGTAGGAAGAATTTCTTTTAATGCGCTTATAGCTTCGTATCCGTTATCAACAGTTCTTATTTCGAAATTTTTAAGATTATCCTCAATCACCTTTTTATACAGCGATCGTACGGCTTTATCGTCTTCAACTATAAGAATACAATTTTTTGCCTCGGGAATAGTAAAGTGAAATTCACTTCCTTCTCCTACTTTAGAATAAAACCAAACCTGTCCGCCGTGTTTATCTATAATTTCTTTCATTAGTGTAAGACCAAGCCCGCTTCCTTTCTCGCCGTTAGTGCCGACAAGAGAAAATTTCTGGTCAATTCTGAAAAGTTTGTTCTGGTTTTCTTCTGCAATTCCTAATCCTTCGTCGCGTACAATTATTTCAATCATGCCGTCTTTAAATCTCTGGGATTGAATTGAAATCTCTTTTCCTTCAGGAGAGTATTTAATTGCATTGCTTGTAAGATTCATAATTGCCTGACCAATCAACCGTTCATCGGCGTTCATAAAAAGTTCTGCAGGGATATCGAATTTAATATCAATATTTTTTCTTACTGCATCACCTGTAAGAGGAGTAATTGCATTAGCAACAGCCGATTTAACATTAAGCCGCTGTGGTTCAACCTTTATTCTTCCGGTTTGGAGTCTCGACCAATCGAGCAGACAATTAATTAGGTTCAGCTGTGTTTTTGATGCATCATAAATGTATTTAAGATATTCGAGTTTTTCATCTTCAGAAAGGTCTTCTTCATTCAGTAAAATTTCGGAGAATCCGAGTAATGTTGTAAATGGTGCACGAAGATCATGGGAAACTATTGAAATAAATTTATCCTTAGCTGAATTTAATTCTCTTAATGCAGTATTCGATTTTTCAATTTCTGCTTCTTTCTCTTTCAAGTAAGTTATATCTATAACAGTACTTCTTCTTTCTACAATTTCGCCATCCGTATCACGTACAACTTTTAAATTCTCATGAAGCCATTTTCTACCGTCAGATTTAGAATTGATCTTAAAAAAGAATTCTGCGTATTCTAGTGATGAGTTGCTTTCGAATTTAGTAAGATTTTTTTTGAATGAACCGAGTTCTTCTTCGCATACAAGAGAATAATACTTTTCCGGAAAATTATTTATCTCGTCGGCTGAGTAACCTGTAATATTAAGTACCGAATCCGAGAAGAAATTATTTCTACCGCCATTTTTGTAGATGATTGATATGAAGATATTTTTAAAACCTTCACACATTATTGATAGATGCCGAAAGCTCGAATTATCTTTTTCCATAGCCCTAAAGACAGGTGAGATACTTGCCAAAAATAGTAAAAAGATGTTAATACTGCTTATTTTAATTCAGCAATTTTATTTAAGAACTTATTTACAATGTGTATTAAAAGGCAGTTATTATCAAAATTTATTTAAGAAATGAGAACGCTAAATTCTTACTAAAAAAATGTAGTATAGTCGGGATAAAACTATAGAGTAGTAACCTCTGGAAAATATCGCTTCTCATTTCTCAGTCACTTCGTTCCCTCGAAATAACATTTCTCAGTCACTTCGCTCCTTCGAAATGACATTTCGAGCCCGTAAATCAGTTGACGGGGTCGGGGGAGCCGAACCTAAACCTTGAAGGTCAACGAATGCTTTTTATATCCTGACGACCTTCAAGGTTATCAGACTTTCAGTATGTAAAGATCAAGAGCATGATCAGTGTTCTCAACCTTGAAGGTCAAGCAATGCTTTTTTTATCCTGACGACCTTCAAGGTTATCAGACTTTCAGTATGTAAAGAGCAAGAGCATGATCAGAGTTCTCAACCTTGAAGGTCAACGAATGCTTTTTATATCC
>DYHC01000078.1:7556-8186 GCA_020724325.1 Melioribacter roseus | reverse complement strand
TATGTAATTCATGCAGTCATTTATTTCTTTTATAAAATAGTCTCTCTCAATCAGGCTTTTTTCATTGCAAACCAGATCTTGTGGTCTTGCAGTTTTATATTTTATTAATTCCTTTGTGAGAAATCCAATTTTTGTTAGATCCATATTGGGCAATTTCTATTTAAGTAAAATAATTATTTCACTTTTCCTTGAATTCTTTTCGTTTGTCACAAATTAAAAGTGTTTTTAAAGAAAGATATGATTTGCATATCTACACGTTCATAAAATTTTCGAATTTCTGAAACTTCAATTCCTTTAATGCGCCAACGCTTTAATTCCTGTTCCGCATCGTTTATAATCGAATCTTCCAGCGGCATTAATTTCTGCATTATTCCATCTTTATTTTTATTTAGTATAGAGGCAAGATTTATATACCGGGTTGAGTACCCTTTAATTAAAGGAAAAACTTTCTCCTTTAATTTAAGAGCCATTGAGCAAAGCGGTGCATTACCGGATGAATCGGCTTGCAGCACAGATGGCAGTTCTTTCCCTCCTTTTACCCAAGTTGGAATTGCTACTGAACAAAGCGGAAAACCGAGTACAGTCCATATTGTAGTTAAAGATGGTGATTCATTTTCTTTAACGCCCTGA
>DYHC01000078.1:2821-7545 GCA_020724325.1 Melioribacter roseus | reverse complement strand
TTGGAATAAAATCCTGATAATTAACAAACACAAGCTCTTCCGAACTTGCAGGTATATTTTCCAACAGATTAGTTTTAGTAAGTGATTGCTTTAAGCATCTCGCAAAATTTTTAATTAGAAATTGAAAAGAAAAATTATTTGTTGAATAAGCCTCTTTAAATACGTCTTCGGCTGTTTGGTAGCGGATCAATCCGATATCTTCTTTTCTATCGCCGCTATAGGAAAAATTTGATCTTATTAAATATCCAAAAGGTGCAATCATAGGATCGTTTGCATCAAACTTTGTAAATTTATTTTTACCAATTTCATAATAAGCAGCGCCGCCTTGTGCATCAATAACACCAAAATTTGCTTCCAGCTCTTTTAGCCCGGGATAAGCTTTAACCATTTCTTCAAAATCTTCAAGAGTTGCACATGTTTGTAATGCTCTTTTCATAAGCACGCCGTTTCCAGTAACTAAAGTTGTATCGCCCGCATTTAAATTGTAAGAAAGCGAATTCATAATTGAGAAACCCATGCTGTTAGAGCCAGCCCAAACAGATGTTCCTAAGCTATCCCTGGAATCAACCAGTCCGATGTATTCATATTTGCCATCGTTAAAAAAGAGTAATTTGTTTTGCAATTCGTCAGTGTCTCTAACTTTTATAAGCAGCGGGCGTCCATCTTTGGTAAATTTTCCTGAAACTATTGCAGTTGTACAGGCATTGATAAACGGGCAATCAATTAGAAATAACAACGATATAATTGTTATAAATATTCTTTTCATCAGAATTTCTCCAAAACGATTGATACTTTATATCTTGATTTTTGATACGAGATTATATGTTCCTGAACCAATTTCATAAATGGCTCTGCCTTCTACATACTTTATGAATTTTACTCCTACCACAACAGATAAATTTTTTCCATTTTCCATTACATCACTTTCTTTTTCTGCCGGGACGTAAATTGTTGCAGTTGTATTAGCCGGAACTTCAAGATCCCAATAGAATTTCTCTTTCTCTATTTTCCAATTGCTTTTTATTAATCCAAACGTTGATAAGTAGGATGCGTCTACAAATTTCAGATCACCAAGCAAATTTGGTTTCATAACAATATTTTTGAAACCCGGATTCTTAACATCGGCTTTGATGCCGGCAAGTTCTTCATACAACCAGATGATCAGATCGCCCAACAGCATCACGTGGTTATGAGAATTCATACTTGATGGATCGGTATTACCATTCCACCTTTCCCAAATTGTAGTAGCGCCATTCTCAACCATATAACCCCAGGATGGATAAGAAATATTCGCAGCAAATTTAAAAGCCAGTTCGGGATTACCATTATCAGTTAATGTACGCATTATCCATTGCTGCCCAATAAGTCCACAGCCGGTATGGCTGTTATGATCGTTAATGATTTTTCCAACAAGATTATTGAAAACTTTGCTTCTAATTTCTTTTGGCGGAATGTTGAAAGACAGCGCGATTGCATTTGCAGTAACAGTATTGTTGGCATAACAAAAAATATTTTTGTCAAGATAAGTATTGTTAATAGCATCTCTAACTTTTTCAGATAGTGATGCAAACACTTTAGAATCTTCATCTTCCTTAAGAAGAGAAGCATAATTCTTCATCAGATTAAGGCAATGATAAAAATATGCTGAAGCGATAAAACTTCCGGGGGTAATTCTTGTGGAATCATTTTCAGATTTAGCGAAAGGATCTTTTGGAGGCACACACCAATCGCCATACGAGTCCCTTTGCACCAGGTTATCAGTCATATACTTATCGCGTATATATAAAATCCATTTCTTCATTGCGTTATAATTATCGGCAATAACTTTGAAATTGCCAAACTGCTGATAGAGATAACCCGGAACGAAAAGAAAAGTTGAAGGCCAGGTTATGTTATCAGAATACACTTGTCTGTAAGTTGGATTAACATCCGATATACTGCCTGTTGCTTTTTGTCCGTCGGCAATATCTGTCATCCATTTAGAATAAAGAGCATTATTATCAAAAATAAAACTCTCGCCGTAGGAACCGGTTGATCTATCGCCCAGCCAGCCATGCCGTTCATCGCGCTGCGGACAGTCTGTTGGAAGGCTTCGGTAATTGCCGCGTATTCCCCAATAAGCTGCATTATAAATTTTGTTTATTGTTTCATTTGAACAAGAAAAACGTCCCGTCGTTCTTATATTATCATAAATAACTTTTCCGATGATTGTACTCAGATCAGGTTTGCCTTGATAGCCGCTAAGTTCAACATATCTGAATCCATGATAAGTAAATCGAGGCTGCCAAACATCTGCTCCGTTACCGTTAGCAATATAAATATTAGTTGATCTTGCCAGCCGCAGATTAAAAGTATCAAGCTGTCCATTCTTAGTTACATTTTCAGCAAAGCGCAATTTTATTTTTGTATCTCTCTCAGCTCTTACTTTAAGCGAAACCCAACCAACCATATTTTGCCCCATATCGTAGACAAAAACACCCGGCTCAATTTCTTTTATAGATTTTGGATTTATAGTTTCCATAATTTTAATTGGCTCAATCATCTGTGCGCTTAAAACTTCAGAAGGATTGCCAACTCGTTCAGCATCTATCCATTTTGAATCATCAAAATCAATTTGATTCCATCCGGGCATTTCTTTTCGTGCATCATAATGTTCTCCCTGAAATTCATTGTTGAAAATGATTGGACCATTTGCGGTTATTTTCCAAGATGAATCGCTTACAATACTTTCTCTGGTGCCGTCAGAAAATTCTATATTTAATTGAAAAATCATTTTAGGAAAGCCGTAATGCTGATCCCATTTTATAGGCGAAAAATATCTTCCGGCGCCAAGAATTACTCCAACTACGTTTTTACCTGCTTCAATTTCGTTTGTAACATCAAACGTCATGTAATATGATCTCTTTGGATATTCCGATAACGCCGGAGCTAAAACCTGGTCGCCAATTTTATTACCGTTGATATACAACTCAAACAATCCCAGTCCGCAGATGTATGCAGTTGCCCGTTTGATTTTTTTTGCAGCATCGAATTCTTTTCTCACATAGCGGGCAGACAAGCTGAACTGTTTATCATTTCCAATTAAACTGTCCAGTCCAATCCAGTATCCTTTCCAATCAGTTTTACTCAATAATCCCATACTCCAACTTGCCGGTTCACTCCAATCAGATTCATTATCATTTTCATCCCAGAGCTTTACTTTCCAGTAACATACATCTCCCGAATTTAATTTCTTTCCTGAGTAAACAATGTTTATGCTTTCATCTGAAAGAACTTTTTTAGTATCCCACAAATCACCATTATCAGAATTCAACTTTACTAATGAACTTGCAGCCAAAATTCTGTAAGCAGTTTGCTTTTTATTTCTTTGATTTGAAGTGGAAAACCATGAGAGCCGCGGCTTCAATATATCAATCCCAAGAGGATTGTCTAAATACTCGCAGCGCAAATTTTGTGGATGAAGAATGTTATCATTTCTTTTCTCGGCAAATCCAAATAACGGCGCCGTTAACGATAAACAGAACAACATAAGATTTGATTTCATATTGTTTTATTATTTATTGTGATGTAAAAAGATTACCATAATGCACTGCGCTTCACTTTAGAATATTATTTTCCCGAAGAAATTCTCTTATAGTTGCCCAGCTATCAATCATTGCTTTCCTGCTAAATCCACCATGCTTTGCTTCGGCAATAGTTATAAGCTTATTAGGAATTCCAAATTTGACCAGCGCTTCATGAAATTTTACAGCATCCTTATAAGGCACAATGTTATCATTATCGCCGTGTATTGAAATTATTGGAGGCAGTCCTGAACGTACATAATTTATAGGAGAAAGTTCTTTTGCAAGCTCTATCCTGTTACTATTACTGCCAAACCATTCGATTGCATAATGCTTAGCACTTGGTCCCTCCAAAAGGTAAGCAACGTCTGTAATTCCGTACCAATTAACAATTGCAGCTGCTTTCATTTCCGGCTCGCAGCCATTTGTCCACCTTATGCTCTCGTGGACAGCACATTGCCTGTCAAATACAGAATTTACCGGCAGCATACCAGAAATTAATGCAAGATGAGCACCTGCTGAAGTACCGGATAAAACAATTTTTGATGTATCAATATTATATTGTTTTGCATGATTTATTACCCATCTAAAAGCACACCTGCAATCCTCAACGGCTGCCGGCGCAAGCGAGTTGCTTGCAAGACGGTATTCAACATTAATAACTGCCCAGCCCATAAAAAGATATGGCAACAATTGCAATACATCTTGTTCCTTTTGTCTTGAAACCCATCCGCCGCCATGATAAAAGATTAATGCGTTCAAAGGAGTTTCCCGATTCCTTGGCAAATAAAGATCCAGCTTCAATGCTGTATTATTTGCAGCAGCATAAGTAATATCCGGAATAATTTCATATTCACGCGATGCATAGTCCACCCAATCTGCAAGAGTAGATTCTTGCGATTGTATAGTTGTCTGGAACAGAATAATTACTATTACGATAACGCGAATTAAAAATCTAAGGATAGAAATTTCACTGTATTTTTCCATCTTAATAGAATGTCCCTTCATCGTCTTCTATCATTGAAAATTTCCCGTATCACTTTCCATTCATCTGGCGTAGTGGTACCATATCTAAAAATAATTATACCTGAAGCACCTCCTTGCAAAGAATAATCGATCTGCTCTTTAACCTCTTGTGGAGTAACTTCATCATACGTTTGA
>DYHC01000078.1:0-2811 GCA_020724325.1 Melioribacter roseus | reverse complement strand
TAATTATTTTGCATTTAGGGTCAACCTGTTTTATAGCGCCTTCAGTTACATCTTTTAGCCATGAAGTTAGCTTGCCAAAGGCATCGAAGTAAGCCATTGGCATTATTGCATCCAGCAAAGGTGAATTGAGTGAATAGCTCTGGGCATAATACACATCTGCTGTAAAAGGGTCTAATGTAGCTTCAGGCATGAACGCTGCAGTAAGCGAAACCCCCGGTTTCACCTTCTGGATTAAATCTTTGATTGACTTAATGTAATCATACACAATACTCTTGCGCATATTAACCCATCCAACAACATCGCTATCTCCATCTTTATACAGTTTAACCAGTCCACCCTCAGTAACGCCTCCCTTTGGTGCATATAAATCATAGTCTTCATTGAAAAAATTAAGAATGCGTTTAGTATTTATTCCTAGAGACTGTGCCTTCTCCAGGGAATATTTATCGAAAGAAAAAGTAAGGTTTGGAAATCTTATAACGTCGAGATGTATTCCATCGCAGTTAAAATTATTGAGAAAGTAAGCAATTTTATTTAACACATAATCTTTGTACCCTGGATAAAGTAAATTAATGCTTGATCCGCCATCCGGATACGGAGACGTAAAGCCGGAAGACGGCTTAGGACAATGATAGATGTGAGCCTCAGGATGTAGTGAAAGAAACACGCTGTCGTTCCCAACTATATACCAGAAATGAACTTTTATGTTACTACTATGAGCAAGTCTAATAAATTCAGATAAAAGTGAAGAATCTGCCGTTTTGCCAGCTCCACCTTTAACAAGCAGATATACTTCATCAACAAAATTATATTTTAATTATGTATAACAGAATCAATTGGTTCACTGCTCAAAGCTTTTCCCCAAATCCATACAGCAGCAGTTTTTTCTCCCCTTATAGCAATTGGCTTATCTGATTCTTGAGCAGACAAAGACAGATTGAATAAAAAATAAAATAATAAAATGAATTCCATAATTTTTTTTTTCATCTTTATTTCTCCTAATTAAATAAATTCCGATAACTGTAAATCCTGGTGAACTTCATCCTTGTTTTATCTCAACAACATCATCTTCCTTACCAAAGTATTATTTCCCGATGTTAATCTGTAGAAATAAACACCGGAAGGAAGTGAAGAACGAAGAGTGTAGAACGTAGAACTGTATTTCCCAGGTTGTTTTAATTCATCTACCAGCGTTGCAACTTCTCTTCCTAAAACATCAAAGACTTTCAACGTAACGTTTATCATTTTACCTCTCAGGTTTGACGGTATTACATACTCTATTGTTGTTTCAGGATTAAATGGATTTGGATAGTTCTGATATAAAATGAAATCCGATGGTATAGAACCCTGAGTCTGATCAATTTTTACTGAAGTAGAACCATCATACGTCCATGTAGCAGGTCCGGTACATTGTTTTACCGTAGCATAATTGGGCATTACCCCTTTCTCCCTGAACCAATTAATCGTCCTTGCATAAACCCAAAACATAGCCGGTGCATCATATTCAACAGTATCTACTTTTGAACAGTCAGGCAGCTTCTTGTTAAGGTCAATATAATCTGCATCGGTTTTACTTATATTAAAAATATCTGCAAGCATAATACGATTACCAGTTTGAACTCCTCTTGCGTTAGCCGGACCGGCAATGTTTTTTATTATAGAAGTCTGTGCCGGGGCTGTGTTGTTGTTTTCTTTGTAAGCTCGTAAGTAGTTTACCATCATATAATAAAAACCTGCTGCTGAAACAACAGTAGAACTATCAACACGGACAGAGTTGGGAACTTTAGTAGTTGCAGTCATCGAATCAGAAACTACTCTGCACATTTCCTGCATCTGTGTATTTGTAATTGATTTAGGTTCAGATTCAGCAATTTTTTTGAACTCTTCTTTTAGAACAGTCCAATGACCATAAGTAGAAGCGTGGGCATAGTTAAAGCCTACCACACCATCAGCTCCACCTTCAAAGGCAAATTGAACCTGATATCTTAACTCTGATGGGGTAACCTCATCTCCATTCTCCGTCCAGAGTTGAAGACCAGTTATTATTTTACAATTAGAGCTTACTCGCTTTTTAGCTTCTTGAGTAACTGTTTTTAACCAGCTTGGTGGCTGCCCATAGGACTGAAAGTAAGACATCGGAGCTATCTCATCAAGCAAAGGAGAGTTAAGAGTGTAATTTTGCGAATAGTGAACATCAGCATAATCAGAAGCGTAAGCGCCTTCGGGCATAAAGGCAGCTGTGAGCTTTGCGTTGGGCTTATTCTGCTGGATCAAATCTTTGATTGACTTGATGTAATCATAAACAATATTCTTCCGCATGGTAACCCATTTAACTACATCAGGGTCTCCTGAAATATATAGGTTAATGAAACCAGTGGTTGTCATATTACTGTAATCATTTCTAAAAAGATTCAACAAACGTAATGTATCGCATCCTAAGGAAGCAGCTTTCTGAAGGTGATTTTTATCGAATGAATAAACAAGATGACCATAGCGTATAACATCAAGATGAATTCCATCGCAATTAAAATTATCGAGGAAATATTTTATATTATCAAGCACATACTGTTTATAACCCGGATAAAGAAGATTTACTCTTGAGTCAGTATTAGGATATGGATTATTGCTAGTGCCTGGCTTGGGGCAACGGTATTGATGAGCTTCAGGGTGAGCTGACACGTAGACATTGTCATCAGCGACAATATACCACAAATGAACTTCGATACCGGCAGCGTGTGCCATTGTAATAAATTCAGTAAGAAGCGATGCCGAGGTTTTTGTTCCTGCTGTGCCCTTTACTAACAGATAAAC
>DYHC01000077.1 GCA_020724325.1 Melioribacter roseus | reverse complement strand
CTTCTGAAAAATATCGCTTGTCGTTTCTCTCCGCCTTTGTCAGATCAAAATGACATTTCTCATCCCGCTTTGCGGGATTCGAATAAAATTTCTGAATTTATAAGAAGTCTATATAATTTGTTACAATTCAATTTCCTGACCAAATTCAAGAACAATGCACTTCTTACCTATCTTTTCAACATTTTGCTTGAATTCATTTGGATCAGCATTAATCACCGGAAATGTATTATAGTGCATTGGTATAGCAAATTTAGGATTTACTAATTCCACAGCTTTAACAGCATCATTAATTCCCATAGTAAAATTATCTCCAATAGGTAATAACATATAATCAATCGGGTTTATTTCGCCAATTAATTTCATATCCAAAAAAAGTCCTGTATCACCAGTATGATAAAGATTCTTTCCATCAATTGATAATACTACTCCCGATGCTTCCCCTCCATAATAATTATCAGGAGTAAAAGACCCATGATGTGCAATTGTAAATTTAACCCTGCCAAAATCGAAATTATAACTTCCGCCAATGTGCATATTATGTGCCTTAAAGCCCTTGGATGCACAATAATTTGCTAATTCATTTACACAGATAAACATCGGATTACATCTCCCGGCAATTTTAAATGCATCTCCTAAATGATCACCATGTGCATGGGTAAGAATAATATAATCAGCAACGACATCATTAGATTTAACCGACGAAGTCGGGTTTCCATCTAAAAACGGATCAATCAAAACTATTTTCTTGGATTCAGTTGTTATTTGAAATGCCGAATGTGAAAAATATCTTAGTTTCATGACTACTCTGCCTATTTATTAGCTAATATTCTATTAATTTCCTTATTGATCATAAAGTTAATTAATTCTGTTTTAATATTTCTTCTAATTTTATTTTTATCTAGAATTAATTTTTCAAAGAAATAGTTCGGTATTTTTTTATTTATCTCGTTCTCAATCATTTTAACTTTTATTTCCAAAACATCCAGATCCCTTCCCTCTCCAATAACATCTTGCATTTTCTTTGCTAGATTATAGACTTCGTTAAATATTTTCGTATCCAAACAGGGCTGAAATATTTCCATAACATATCTAAATCGTCTGAACGAAATTCTCAACGAATGCAAATTATCGGTCGAATCGTCAGTAAAAAATCTATCTGTCTCTTTGAAAATTTGTTTTAGTTTTTCCTGTAAAATAAACGGAGCGGCAGATTTATATTTACCGTTAATATTTAATCCGGGTATCTTGAATTTTTTTTTGCCATTCATAAAAAATAAGATTTCAATCCACTCTTAATTTATGAGGGTTTTTTCTAATGTGATTAATAATTCCTTTAATTCCCTTCTCTTTCGTAATCCTTAAACTATTTTTCAAATAATTCCTTAAAGATTCCTTGGATAGTCCGCGGATCAACTTACCTCTCTCTGCCACAGAAATACCTCCAGATTCCTCAGAAACAATTACACTAATTACATCTGCTTGTTCAGAAATACCCAGTCCCGCTCTATGCCTCATACCTAATGGAAAACCATCTTTAACAGATTCAGTAGATAATGGTAATGTACAACGTGCAGCTTCAATGTTATCATTTCTTATAATTACAGCTCCATCATGCAGAGGTGAACGAGGAAAAAATATTGAGCGTAGTAAATTCTTAGTAACTTTTGAATTGATAGCTTCGCCCGTTTCAGCAATACCACGGATACCAACAGATTTAACAATTACTATTAAAGCTCCGTGCTGATGCTGCGCAAGTTCAAAAGCAGTATCGGTAATTATATCTGCAGTATCACTTTCATCACCTTTTAGAAAAAGTTTCATTATTGGGCTTCTGCCAAGCAGAACCAGCAATCTTCTAATTTCCGGTTGAAAAAGAATTATAAATGCAATTACCCAGACTTCGGAAATTAACTTAAGGAGCCATCCAACAGCTTTGAAATTTGCAGCTTGTGCAACAAAGGATAAAAATAGAACAATTAACAATCCATAAAAAATCTGAGCAGCGATCGTGCCTGAAATAACTGAATATAATTTGTAAAAGATAAACGTTACCAAAAAAATATCGAGCAGATCAAGAAATGTAAAAGATAGAAATCCTATTTTGAATAGTTCAAACATTTGCAGGTAATTCCGGATTATCAATAAGATGACTTAACCTTACAGCTTGAGATGCATTTTTAATATTGTGCGATCTAATTAATTTTGCACCGTTGTTAATTGCAATTGTCTCTGCGATTAATGTAGCTTCTTCTCTATTATCAATTTCCAAGTTTAATGCTTTCCCTAAAAATGATTTTCTAGATAACCCTACCATTACAGGACATCCAATTCCCTTAAATTCATTTAATCTTTTCAATAACTCATAATTATCAGTCATTCTTTTACCAAATCCAATACCCGGATCAATTATAATATTTTTTATTTCATATCTTCTGGCAATTTCAATTTTATTAAGCAAGAAATCATAAACTTCTGAAACAACATTTTCATAATTAGGATCGTTCTGCATTGTTTTTGGATTGCCTTTCATATGCATTAATATAAGTCCAGCATTAAAGGATTTAACAACGTCAAACATTTTTTTGTCGAATGAACCAGCACTTATATCATTTACTATCATTGCCCCTTTTTTAAGAGATTCAAGTGCAACAACAGATTTTTGGGTATCAATTGAAATTACGGCATAAGAGTTCTTTTTCAGAATTCCCTCAATAACTGGTATAACGCGTTGCAGTTCCTCCTCTTCGTTAATAGATTCTGCACCGGGTCTGGATGATTCTCCGCCAACATCAATTATATCCGCTCCATCTTGAATAAGCTGTAACGCATGTTCAATGGCTGAATCGGTACTAAAATATTTGCCTCCATCTGAAAAGGAATCAGGAGTTACATTAACAATCCCAACCAATAATGCTTTCTCAAGGTCAAAAGTTTTATCAGCGACTTTTAGTTTCTGTCTATCGTATTCAGAAACATTTTGCAGAGTCTTATTTATTTTAAAACCGATATCTTCATTTCCGGTAGCAATAATTTCTTTAGATAGCCCCTTAAAGATTCCAAACGATCCCAATACTAATAAATCTACATTTTCGTTCCCTTTTTTGGGAGTTATGTAACAGATCTCTTTATTAGAGAGGATAATTTTTTTAATCCTATTTGCGAATTTGTAATTAATTTCCCGGATCTCCAGTCCGAGCAGACCCTTTTCATACAGGTCCCGGTAGATATTGTATTTGGAACTATATCTCCTGAAAACACTTGAGTAAAAAATATCTACTAACTGTATTATCACTTGTAATCATCCGAATTAATAATGACAAATTGGAATCTGAAAAAATCTCTTTAAAAATAATTAGAATATAAAATTCATTAGTAATTTGAGTTGCTATCAGCACTAATCTATAGTGTTAATAAAATTTTTTAATTCCATTGTGGAAGCTGTAATATTATCTGCGCCGAAAATAGACCATCCCACTACAAAAATATTACATCCGGCTTTGGATACCACCTTAATATTATCCGAATTAATTCCACCGTCAATTTCAATAAGAAATTTAAAACCTTTTTCGTCTCTAATTGATGCTAATGTTTCTATTTTTTTCAAAGTATTTGGAATAAATTTCTGTCCTCCGAATCCGGGATTAACAGACATAACAAGAACAAGATCAACGAATTCCAATATTTCACTTAGAGCACTTATCGGAGTAGAAGGATTAATTGATACTCCAGCTTTGGCTCCTAATTCTTTTATCATGTTAATCGTTCTATTTAAATGAACTACTTCCTCCTGGTGAACAGTAATATAATTACTTCCGGCTTCTATAAAATCCTTAATCAATGCATCAGGATTCTTGATCATTAAATGAGTATCGATCGGAAGTTTAGTAATTCTTCTAACAGCTTCAACTACCAGAGGTCCGAATGATAAGTTAGGAACAAACTGACCATCCATTACATCGCAATGAATCAGATCTGCACCGCCAAGCTCTACACTTCTAATTTGTGTTGATAAATTTGCGAAATCTGCCGAGAGTATTGACGGTGCAATTAATTTTTTGTTGTTCATAGTTATTTATTTGCTGTTAAAACAATATTAACACTATCTCCAACTGCAACCAAAGTATTTTCTGCCGGCTGCTGATCGACTACTGTGTTGGGCAGTAATGTTGATGAGTGAATATAAGTTTTTAATCCGATTCTTAACGAAACACTTTTCAAAATATTTTCTACTTCGTTAAGTGATTTACCTAAAATATTTGGAACCCTAACCATACCGACTTTTGGTCCAATGCTTACTTTAATCCAGACCGAAGTACCTTTAGGAATTTCCTTTCCTTCTGGGAACTGTTGTTCTACTATTAGGTTAGGTGGAAATTCAGATTCAACTTCTTCAATTTGTGCAAGAACCAAACCGATCCGTTCAAGGTTTATTTGCGCATCTCTAACCGTTTTATTTATAAGAAATGGCATTTGAACGGTTTGAACACCTCCGCTAACAGTCAAATACACTCTACGATTCTCTTTGACTGTTGAGTTAGTAGAAGGTTTTTGGAAGATAACATAATCCTTATTAAATCTTTCATCGTAGCGCGATGTTTGAATAACCGGACTTAAATTCAAATCAGTAAGCAATTTTATAGCTTCATCTTTATGCTTACCTACTACAGCAGGTACCTTTACTTCATCTGCGGCAACATAAAATGGCAATATAAAGTTGTCTATTATAAGCAGGAAAACAAAAAAAGAGAGTAAAACAACTGTTAAGAGTATAGAGTATTTTCGTATTTTATTTTTCATATGGGAAATATATTAAACCAAGCATTATTCCACAAAGTATTTTGCCTAATCAATAATTTTTATTTAGTTTGTTATCAAAACAATTTGTAAAATTACTATGAAACAGATTATCTGCTTGTTCGAAGATTGCGGTTATAGAAACTTACTTCCGCTTGTTTACCTTAGACCTGTTTATGATCTGCATTGCGGAATTTTGACTCTCAAAGAAAAGATAGAAAAATATTTTCCAAAATCTCATTTTGTGCTCCATTCCAGGGATTATTTAAGAAATGTGATTAGCGAGAGGTATTCGGGTTATGATTATAAAATCTCTGATAATGATGAAGTAATTTATGTCAACGGACGCTTGATTGTTGATAAAAAAATTGTTAACAGAATATCCAAACTAAAAACAGGTGAAGCTCTAACGCGTAGTGGTGAAATTATCGCAGCAAAATTGAATGTAAAATTTGCTAATCAATTTCTTACATCCGATTACAATTTGTTTGATTTTCAGATAGAGAATTTTTCGAAAACTGAATTCTCTGATGCAAAGTTAATTAAATATCTATGGGAATTGATCAAATTAAACGGTGTGGAATTAAAAAGAGATTTTGAATTGCTGAGAAAGAAATCTAATATAATTACAAGACTAAATAGGCATGTTGTTTTGATTAACAAAAAAAATATCTTCATTGATAAAGGCACCGTTGTTAATCCATTTGTTGTTATGGATGCGTCAGATGGACCTATTTACATTGGCAGGAATGTTCTAATATTACCTCATGTTACAATAAAAGGACCTGTTTACATAGGGGATAATTCTTTAGTAAAATCGCATGCATCAATTTACCACAACACAAGTATTGGTAAAGTATGTAAAGTGGGGGGCGAAATAGAAAACAGCATTATCCATTCATTCACAAATAAGCAGCATGAAGGATTTCTGGGCAATTCTTATTTAGGCAGCTGGATAAATATAGGCGCCAGTACAAATAATAGTGACCTCAAAAATAATTACGGGGAAATTGAATTATTTATTAATGGTAAAAAAGTTAATTCAGGTGAGCAATTTATCGGCTTAATTATGGGTGATCACTCTAAAACTGCAATTAATACGATGTTCAATACAGGTACGAACGTCGGTGTTTCATGTAATATATTCGGTTCCGGATTCCCACCAAAGTATATTCCATCCTTTAGCTGGGGCGGTTCTGAATGGCTGAGAACTTATGAAATAAAAAAATGTATTGAGGTTGCTAAAGTTGTAATGAAAAGGAGAAATGTAGAACTAAGTAAGCACGAAGAACTTTTGCTGCACAATATTTTTGATATTACGGCTCATGAAAGAAAAAGCAAGATTTTGTAAATATGTATAATAATTATCTTTTTTTATTAAGAGGATTAATTGAATTAAAGAAAATACTGCTTAATAATGATCTTGTGGAAATTTATACTCAAGAGAAGGATAAATTATTTCTTAGAATCTATACTGAAAATCTTCCTGATTTTACACTGATCTTTTCTACTCTTGCTCAAGAACCTTACATTTCATACAAATCTGAATTTAAAAAAGCTAAGCGGAATACAAAAAACTTTTTCAATGAATATTTACCTGAAAAATTATTAGATATTTCCATTGCCGAAACCGACAGAATAATTCAGCTTAATCTAAAACATATTCGCATTTATTTCTTAATAAGAGGACAACAAAGCAACGTCATTGCAATCAGCAGTTCAAAAATTCACTCATTTAAGAAACTAGAGTTAAATAAAGAAAATGAAATTAAATCGGAAATATGCAAAACTGAATTTCTTTCACCGGAGGAATCTTTTATTAGAATCAGAGATGATATTAATACTCTAACCAAAGACGAATTAATAAACAAGTATCGCTTTTTGGCTCCCTTATTGAACATCGTAATTCCTCAATCAAACGATAATTGGAAAACAAAGTTAGTTGAAATTATAAACGAAATTGTTTTTAATGAAATAACGGTTACAACTGTAAATGAATCAGGCGGGTTAGATTTCCTACCTTCGGCACTTGTAAATAAAGTTCAACCGCATAATTATGCATTTACAAATTATTTCGAAGCGCTTCATAAATTTTTAGTTGCAAAGAGAGTTAATAAAAAGGATTTATCCATTAAAAACAGACTCGATAAATATTTGCGAAATGAAATTAAAAAAATATCTAATAAACTGAATAATCTAAAAACGAGGATTGAAATTGGTTCTAAGGAGGATGTCTATTCTTTACAAGCAAATCTTTTACTGATGAATATTAATAAATTAAGAAAAGGTCAAGATTCAATAACAGTTTATAACGAAATCAATAATACCGACGTTACCATTGCATTAGATAAAGCATTGTTACCAAATCAGAATATTGACAGACTATTCGAAAAGGCAAAAGCCGAAAAAATTAATTTCCAGAAATCAATTTATTTATACAGTAATTTGAAATCTCAATTCGATAGATTAACCGAAATGCAACAAAAGCTTGGAACTCTCGAAGACTATAAAGATATTTTATTAATTCAACATGAATTAGGAATAAAATCAAACATGGAATTAAGAAGACAAGAGCCGGAAAGTAATTTCCGCCGATTCTTGATAGATAATAAATATCATTTGTTTGTTGGCAAGAACAGTAAGAACAATGAAGAATTAACAACTAAATTTGCAAAACAAAACGACCTATGGTTTCATGCAAGAAGTGTATCGGGTTCTCATGTGGTTTTAAGAATAGAAAACATAAAAGAGCAGGTTCCTAAAAATATTATTAAGAAAGCCGCTTCTATTGCTGCTTTTTACAGTAAAGCAAAAACTTCTAAATTGGTTTCAGTTAGTTACACATTTAAAAAATATGTAATCAAAAAGAAAAACCTGGATCCGGGTCAGGTTATTCTTTTACGTGAACAGGTAATTCTTGTTCCACCAGAAATACCTGGAGGATGCAACCCGGTTGAATAGTTACTTTCTTCCAACCCATGTTTTCATGCTTGTAGAAACTCCAAACAGAACCATCATCTTCTGGAATAGATAATCTGGCAGAATACCTCTAAATATATTAACCAGTTTTAATGTTACCGGTCTTCTTACTATAGTTTTATTTTTTTTGATTGCACCATATACTATTGCCCTGGCAATCACCGAATGAGATTTAACTAAAGGGACTAACAGACTGCCAAGAAAATTCAATTTAGCACCAGAAAACATACCTGCAGCAATATAGTATGGATGCACAGAGCAGAATTTTACACCGTATTTTTTTCTATTCCACGCTTCAAAGCGAAGTGATTCTGTCAATCCCTGCACTGCCCACTTTGTTGCTGAATATACAGATAACTCTCCAACTCCAAGGAATGATGAAGCAGAAGATATGTTAATTATATAACCAAAATTTCTTTCATACA
>DYHC01000076.1:615-8298 GCA_020724325.1 Melioribacter roseus | reverse complement strand
TTTCAGCCCGATGTTAATGAAGAAAAATATTTTGCACACGGAAGAGATCCATTCTTTCCCGCCTGGCAGGATACAGTTCAAGTTAATTTTTTTAGCATTGCAGCCCGAAAATTTTTAAACAATATTCTTATGCAACTGATTAAAATATGCGATGGTGTTAGATGCGATATGGCAATGCTTGCCCTTAATAATGTATTTAAAAATACATGGGCTGGAGCCTTAGCAAGAAAAAAAATTGAACCGCTTACAACTGAATTCTGGACAGATCTGATTAGTGATGTAAAAAAAGAACGGAACGACTTCCTTTTTATTGCAGAAGCATACTGGGATCTTGAATGGGAACTACAGCAGCTGGGGTTTGATTATTCTTATGATAAGAGACTTACCGATAGATTAAAAAGCGATTCGGCAATTTCCATTAAAGAACATCTGAATGCAGAAATAGATTTCCTGTATAAGTCGTTGCGTTTCATCGAAAACCATGATGAAGAAAGAGCCGTAACTGTTATGGGAAAAGAGAAGTCGAAAGCAGCCGCAATAATAATCAGTACAATCCCCGGAATGAGATTTTACTTCAGCGGTCAGTTCGAGGGCAAAAGAATTAAGCTGCCAATTCAACTTGGCAGAGAACCCGATGAGGTTATTAATACCGAGCTGGTTGATTTCTATAATAAATTATTTTCAATAGTAAGAGAAGATGTATTTAAGAAAGGGGATTGGAAAAAACTGAATCCGCTAACTTCATGGGAAGGGAATAACTCTTTCAAGAATTTTCTTGCCTGGCATTGGGCTCTTAATCAGGAAAAGCGGATTGTCGTTGTAAATTATTCTAATCTAGTCTCTACTTGCCGGCTGAAAATTGACGTACGTGAATACCCTGAAATATTTGAACTGAAGGATTTGCTGAACAATCAGAATTATTTAAGATCCGCAGAGGAGGTGTATCATACAGGGTTATACATCGAATTGAAACCCTGGCAGAGCCATATATTCCACTATTAATCTTTCGTTTTTATTTTGTATCTGTCTGGTTGGTCGAAGTAAGTGATGTCGGAATAACCAGCAAATATCTTTCCAGAATGTATTGTTCCTTTTGGTATAAAGTATCTGTCGCCTTTTTTGAATAAATTTTTAATTCCCCCAATTATTAGCTCAATCTGTCCTTCAAGCACTATTCCCCATTGTGCATTATGCGAGTGTGCCGGCAATTCAATGTCTTCATCAAATTTCATGAATAGAATTTGGTGATTATTGCCTTGTGACAAATAAGCGGTTGCACCTTTAAAAGGAAGATCGGCTTCGGGTAAATTTATTATTGGTGTCGTAGAGACGCCATATATGGCGTCTCTACAATAATATTTAGAAAGTAAATGTTACACCAAACTTGAAAGTTTCGTATGTTAAGGGAGATTCAGAATCAAAAGGCCAGTTCATCTTATCTTTCTTTAAAGTATAGAATGCAAAATTGTAACCGTTCTTCAGTAGAAAATTTACAATTGGTCCGGCTGCCGGAGATGCATCAATTACTTCGTCAATAAATTTATCCAGAGCATTTAATCCTATCAACTCAATAGCATAACTGCCAATATGTTTCCAGAAAACATAACGGGGGAATATAACAGCGGTTTCATATCCGGCATTTAAAGAAACGATTCCCAAACGCAGACTTATTCCTCCCTCTGCCAATGTTCCAAATCGGAAATTACCATCGAATCTTTTAAGAATTTCAGCATCGTCTATAGCCTGTGGAGCTCCGATAAATTGCATAATTGAAACCGGGTAATCTTTCATTTCAAGCTTAGCCCAGGAAAATGCCGATAGTACGTACGGCTTTATTTTAATATTTTCCAAATCATATCCGTAACCGTTCCTTTTGCCGAATCCAAACCTTAATAATTCAGAAGGCAGTTCGGTATATTTTCTTTTTTCGTGTCTAAAACTTGACGACATTTTAGATAGAAATGTATATTTCTCGTCAAAGTATTGAATTCCTTCTTCGTATGGTTCATCTTGGGCAGCAAATCCCAATTTAATTTCAAGGGACCCGACATCGGAAAGTTTGCTAAATAATTTTTTATGATCCAATTTACCAAGCCCCAGGTTAAGTTCTATAAATGGATTGCCGCTTTTCCAATGCTGCCAGTCGTCATCCCAATCCCACTTATTACCTTTTGATAAATTTGAATTCTGTGCTTTAGTAGAAAATGAGAGAGCAATAAAAAAGATAAGGAATAAGAGTAATTTTTTATTCATTGTAGTTTTCCTAAAAAATAATTTGCGAGTTTAGACGGCAGCAGCTGGAGATTGGTTACTGAAAATAGTTTGAAACCAAGGAAAAAAATTATTGATACTTTTTGCCCGTCTTTAGATACAAAGTATTGAATAAAGCATCCAGCAGAACATCGTTCTGAACAGGTTTTGTAATAAAGAGATCCACGCCGGCATCGTAAGCGTTGTCTTTATCTTTCTGAAATGCATGCGCAGATAAACCCACAATTGGTATGTTTGGGTTATCGGCTGAGTTTCTGATTTCCCTTGTTAATTGCAGACCGTCCTTTTTTCCTTTTAATGAAATATCCATCAGAATTATATCGAACAGCTGCAGTTTCATTTTTAGATAAAAAGTTTCTGCGGAATCACATACTTCTATAGTGAAATATTTGCGGAGGAAAAACTGTAAGAACTTTTGATTTTCGAAATCGTCTTCAACAATTAACAATACGGGCTTTTCATGTGTTGTCATGATAAGCTTTCTTTATTTACCATAACAAATATAGTTATAAGTTTAAAAAGAGCAGATACTTTTTTGCATTAATATTCGTCCCAGCTCTTAATTAGAAGATTCAATGGATTTTTGTTAGAAAGAGCTTCGGTTAACCGCATAGCCAGCTGCCGGTTTGTTATTAAGGGTATTTTGTAATCGACAGCGGTTCTGCGGATTAAATAGTCGTTGGTTAATTCCTCTTCCTGAAAATTTTTAGGAATGTTAATTACCAGGTCTATTTGGCCGGATTTTAGTATGTCGATTGAGTTAGGAGATTTGCCGCTTAAAGGCCATTCAAGAGTTTCGACAGGAATATCGTTAGCTTTCATAAATTTAGCCGTTCCGGGGGTTGCATAGAAAACTATACCAAGTTTTATCAGCTGTCTTGCAGGTTCCAATAATTCGGATTTGGATTCGATTGTACCTGAAGAGATAAGTACGGATTTAATCGGAAATTTATATCCCACGGCTGTAAGTGCTTTAAGAAACGCTTCGTCGAAATCATTGCCAAGACAAGCGACCTCGCCCGTTGAAGCCATCTCAACACCGGTTGTAGGGTCGGCGCCCTCCAGTCTTGTAAATGAAAACTCTGGCGCTTTAACACCAACATAATCGAGCGTATAAATATTATCCTGAATTACATCTACTTTTTTGCCTACAATTACTTTTGTGGCAACTTCAATAAAATTTTTCTTTAATGTTTTTGAAATGAACGGAAAACTTCTTGAAGCACGCAAATTACATTCAATAACTTTTACTTTATTATCCTTGGCAAGGAACTGGATGTTGAACGGTCCGTTAATGTTTAGAGATTTTGAAATGTCCGAAGAAAATTTCTTAATCTGTCTTATTGTTTCAAGATAAGTTCTTTGTGCCGGAAGTACAAGAGTAGCATCTCCGGAGTGAACTCCGGCATTTTCAACATGTTCCGAAATAGCAGAACAAATAATTTTACCATTTTGTGCAACTGCATCAAATTCAAGCTCTTTAGCATTTACCAAAAATTTAGAGATTACAACCGGAGATTCCGGAGAAACGTTAACAGCTTTTTGCAAAAACTTTGTTAACTCTATATCATCCGTTGCAATAGCCATTGCAGCTCCGCTCAATACATACGAAGGGCGTACAAGTACAGGGTAACCGACTATATTTGCGAAAGTAAGAGCATCCTGAAGCGTTGAAAGTTTACTCCATTCCGGCTGTTCAATTTCGAGTTCATCAAGCAAAGTAGAAAATTTACTTCTGTCTTCCGCCTTATCAATTGATTGAGGCGATGTTCCAAGTATTTTTATTCCGATCTTATGAAGTTTTAATGCAAGATTGTTTGGCGTTTGTCCGCCCATAGATACAATTACACCCTTTGGTTTTATCGAATTATATATTTCCCATATCGTTTCTGTTGTTAACTCTTCGAAGAAGAGAGCATCGGACTGATCATAATCTGTACTAACAGTTTCCGGATTGCAGTTTACAATTACGGTTTTATAACCGAGTTCTCTCAATGTTTTTCCGGTATTTACGCAGCACCAGTCAAATTCTACCGAGCTTCCAATCCGGTAGGGACCGGAACCGATTATTACAATACTTCCCTTTAATTTGAAATCGAAATCGTGTATTGTGCTGTTATATGATAGGTAGAGATAATTAGTTTTTGCCGGGTATTCTGCAGCCAGAGTATCAATATGCTGAATGAAAGGATTGATTGAATATTTCTTTCTTAGCAGATATACATCGTGCGCGTCTTTGCCTAACAGGTTTGCAATCTGGCGGTCAGAAAATCCGTGCTGTTTTGCTTCTAATAATAATTCTTTACTAAGGTTTTTATAGGAACCGATTTTCTTTTCGATATTAACAATGTTCTGAATTTTATATATGAACCATTTATTAATGTGAGTTAATGAATGAACCCAATCAACCGAATAACCCTGCTTAAGAGCTTGAATAACCGCAAAGATTCTTTCCTCTGTTGGATTTTTAAGCGCTTCTTCCAATTCCTCAAATTCAACTTTTGTTCTGCTTGCAGTTAAACCTTCTACGCCTATATCAAGCATACGCATTGCTTTTTGAATTGCTTCTTCAAACTTTCTACCAATAGCCATTACTTCGCCTACAGATTTCATAGAAGAGCCAAGCTTGCGTTTTACTAACCGGAATTTCTTTAAATCCCACCGAGGCACTTTTATAACTATATAATCCAGAGCCGGTTCAAAAAATGCTTTTGTAGTTTTTGTGATTGAATTAGGTAATTCATACAATCCATATCCCAATGCAAGTTTAGCTGCAATAAAGGCAAGAGGGTAGCCGGTTGTTTTGGATGCAAGCGCAGAACTTCTCGATAGCCGTGCATTTACTTCAATTACTCTTCTGATTTAGGATCGAGAGCATATTGAATATTACATTCACCTACAATTCCAAGGTGACGTATGGTTCTGATGGCAATTTCGCGGAGTTTATGATATTCGTTATTGGTAAGAGTTTGGCTCGGCGCAACAACAATGCTTTCGCCGGTGTGAATGCCCATTGGATCAATGTTTTCCATATTGCAGACGGTTATGCAGTTATCATATTTATCTCTAACAACCTCGTATTCAATTTCTTTCCATCCTTCAAGATATTCTTCAACTAAAATTTGGGATGAATACGAAAGAGCTTTAGAAGCAATTCTTTTCACTTCATTTTTACTTCTGCATATTCCGGAACCAAGACCGCCAAGTGCATAAGCAATTCTAATAATTACCGGAAAGCCGATTTCTTCTGCATATTGAACAGCATCCTCTACCGTGTTTACTGCGTTGCTTCGCGGAAACTTTACATCTATTTCTGAAAGTTTATTACAGAATAGCTGTCGGTCTTCCGTATTTTCAATTGTCTCTATCTGTGTACCAAGTACCTCTACTTTATGTTTTTTTAATATTCCCTCTCTATGTAATGCCAATCCGCAGTTTAAAGCAGTTTGACCTCCAAAACCAAGAATAATTCCATCTGGTTTTTCTTTCTCTATTACTCTTTCAACATAATGAGTATTAATAGGAAGGAGGTAAACTTTATCTGCCAGGTAATCCGATGTTTGTATAGTAGCAATATTAGGATTAATAAGAATAGTATAAATTCTTTCTTCTTTAAGAGCCTTGATAGCCTGTGAACCGGAGTAATCGAACTCGCCGGCTTCGCCAATTTTAAGAGCAGAGCTTCCAATTATTAAAACTTTTTTGTGTTTCATTAATTTCCTTATTTCAGATCTTTTAAGAATTCATCGAATATGAATGAAGTATCGACAGGTCCGGGCGCTGCTTCTGGATGAAATTGAACGCTTCTAAACGGAAGTTTTTCATGTCGAATTCCTTCGTTGGAATAATCATTCAGATTTTCGAACCAGGGTTCCCATCCGCGAGGTAAAGATTTTGTATCAACAGCAAAACTATGGTTCTGAGATGTTACATAACATTTGTTAGAATCTATTTCTTTAACCGGCTGGTTCTGACTTCTATGTCCGTATTTTAATTTATATGTTTTTGTGCCGGCGGCTAATGAAAGTATTTGATGACCCATACAGATTCCAAGGAGAGGAACCTGCTTCTTCAATAATTTTTGTGTTGATTCAATAAGCTGTTTATAAATTGCCGGGTTCCCCGGTCCGTTCGATATTACAACACCGTCAAAATCTTCGCCGTCAAATTCATAGTTATATGGAACCTTTATTACTGTAACATCTCTTTGCAAAAGGTTTGTTAGTATGCTCTTTTTACAACCGCAGTCAATCAATAAAATTTTTGTGCTTCCGTTTCCATATTTCTCTCTTTTGGCAACTGTTACCTTAGAAATTAAATCCTCTACGTCAGGGTCGTAGTAGTCAATTTTATCATCACCAATTAATATCTTGCCTAACATTGTACCGTGTTCGCGCAAAATTTTGGTTAATCTTCTTGTATCAATTCCATAGATTCCCGGAATGTGGTATCGTTTTAACCAGTTGGATAAACTTTGAAATCCATTCCAATGGCTGAAAAGTTCGGACTGTTCCGAAACTACCAATCCCTGAATTTGAATTTTATTCGATTCAAAATATTTTGGAATGTCTTCATTTATATTAAATACGGGAATTCCGTAGTTGCCGATTAATGGATAAGTCATTACAAGAATCTGACCTTTGTAAGACGGGTCGGTTAGTGTTTCGGGATAACCCACCATTCCGGTGTTGAATACAACTTCCCCCGCAGCAGATGTTTGGTATCCGAAAATTGTTCCTTCAAAAATATTTCCGTTTTTGAGTATTAGTCTAGCTCTGTTCTTGATTGCGGTTTTTTTGCTCAATTTAAAATCCTAATTGTAATTAAGAATTGGTCTGGGCAGGGGAGTGATTCCAGATTACGAAAATTTTGAAAATTGCCCGCAAAAGGTAACAAAATTTTACCATTGGAAAAAATAGAGTTGTTACAGAATTTGCATTTAATTTTTTTTATACCAGTAATTAATAGAGTCTTCTTAAAGATTGGTTTTGAGAGTACAGGATGGTGTAAATGAAATCATGTCCGTTTTATCTTCTAACCAGTGTGCTATTCATATTTTTTCAGAAGCGGTTAATTGGTATTTCATTCCATTTATTACTTGTTTAATTTAGAATTGCATCAAAAAGAAAAACTATGAAAAAATTTACCGTTGTTTTATTACTTATAGCATCATCATTAATACTTGGACAAAACCGAGGAATGTTAAGAGGTTTTGTTGCAGATTCTACTAGCGGTGAATCTTTACCGTACGCTAATATTTTTATCCCCGAATTGAATAGAGGTGCATCAACAGACCACAGAGGATTTTTCCTAATGGCATCTCTTCCGCACGATAAACTTTTAACCGTGATAATTTCGTACATAGGATATGAATCAAAAGAATTTTTAATTCGTGCCGAACCTTATGTGGTA
>DYHC01000076.1:0-605 GCA_020724325.1 Melioribacter roseus | reverse complement strand
AGATATAAGAGTTCAATTGAAACCGGTTAGCATTCAGCTTCAAACAATTGAAAAGATTGGCGAGAGAGTTGCGAAAGAAAATGCTACAGACCTTAGTTTACAAAAACTTGCAATTAGAGATATTGAAAATCTTCCCAAAGGTGTTGAGTTAGATATTTTTAGAGCATTGCAAAATCTGCCCGGTGTTCAAACCGCCGGAGATGTATCTGCGCGGTTGTATGTACGCGGCAGTTCTAGCAACCAAAATCTGGTTTTACTTGATAATATTCCTATCTACAATCCGTTCCATGCTCTTGGAATATTCAGTGCTATAGACCCAGATATGGTTAGCACTGTAGAATTTTATAAAGGCGGTTTCCCGGCAGAATACAGCGGACGGCTTTCTTCAGTTCTTAAAGTTGTAACAAGGGATGGAAATAGAAACAATTTAAGTGCTAAAGGAAGTCTTAGCATTCTAACAGCAAAAGGGTTGGTGGAAGGACCAATACCTGGCGGATCATTTATTGCCAGCTTCAGAAAAAATTATTCCGATAAAGTTCTTAAAAGATTCAGAAATAATAATGCGCTGCCGGCAGATTTCTATGATTTGTTTGCAAAGGTAAATT
>DYHC01000075.1 GCA_020724325.1 Melioribacter roseus | reverse complement strand
TTAAAATTATTTATTAAATAAGAAGTAATAAAAAATGAAAATCAAAAAACTATTTACTATTATTTTAATAACATCTACTTTAATATCAGGTCAATCGGTGTACCATAACATAAAAGATTACGGTGCTGTTGGTGATGGTGTTAAATTGGAAACATCAGCTATTCAATCGGCAATTGATAATTGTGCGATAAATGGCGGAACTGTTCTAATTCCTCCCGGTAAATATTTAACAGGTTCTTTAGAATTGAAAAGCAATGTTGATATTTATATTTCTATAGGTGCATTGTTATTAGGAAGCACCGATATCTCCGACTACAAAGAATTTGTTCCCCAGATGAAATCTTACAATGATGCCTTTCTGAAACACTCAATTTTTTATGCAGAAAAAGCAGAGAACATTTCAATACGAGGTAAAGGTGTTATTGATGGTCAGGGAAGTGCTTTTAAAGTTACAACAAGAGAAAAACCGGAACGATATAAAAACCGCCCTTATGTTATTCGTTTTGTAGAATGTAAAAATGTTAGAATAGAAGACGTAACAATGCAAAACTCTGCAATGTGGATGCAGCAGTATCTTGCTTGCGAGGATTTAATTATCAAGGGTATTCGTGTCTATAATCATGCTAATCAGAATAATGATATGATGGACATAGACGGCTGTAAAAATGTAATTATCTCCGATTGTATCGGCGACACTGATGACGATGGAATAACCTTAAAAAGTACATCATTCAGGATAACGGAAAATGTTGTAATAACTAATAGCGTTGTAAGCAGTCACTGTAATGCTATAAAACTTGGGACCGAATCTCATGGCGGCTTCAGGAATATTTCCATTTCAAATATTGTTGTAAAACCTTCTGCAGATACTGAACCTATTTTCGGCCATCCGAAAGGAATAAGTGGAATTACACTTGGTATGGTAGATGGAGGTATTATTGAGGGGGTTTCAATTTCCAATGTGAGAATTGAAGGAACCCATGTCCCCATTTATATGCGTTTGGGAAACCGTGCACGTAAGTTTTTTGATGATCAGCCTGCACCGGGTGTAGGAATATTTAAAGATGTAATGATAAGCAATATTATGGCGACAGATGTTCAATCGTCCATAGGGTGTTCAATAACAGGAATTCCTAATCACTATGTTCATAATGTTTCGCTCAGTAATATTTCAATTGAATTTCCTGGTGGAGGATTAGTAGAAGATGAAAAGAAAATCGTACCCGAATTTGAAGGTCATTATCCCGAAAGCACTAAATGGGGAACGCTTCCATCGTTCGGATTTTTTATAAGACATGCTAAAAATATTAATCTAAACAATGTTGAACTCCGATTGAAAAATCCCGATTCACGCCCGGCTATCATTGTTGATAATGTAAAAGGTATTAAAATAACCGGTTTGAAAGTCGATTCGGATCTAAGCGCTGCAAATGTAATAACATTTAGAAATGTAAGTGATGGTATAATTCAATCATCATCAGTACTTACAAATGCAAATACTTTTGTAGAAGTAGAAGGAAATCAAAACAAAAACATTGCAATCGTTAATAATGTTTTGATGAATGTAAAAAAAGTAATCAACAATAAAAGTAAAACTAAAATAAAGGAAGCCGGCAATATCCGTTGATGGAATATTCATGAATAGAAGAAATTTTATTAGGAATACAGCACTGATTGGTACTTTGTCTACTAAACAGACTATAGCATTTAGCGATCCGGCGAATAATAAAAAGCAATTAATGATAGATGAAAATGTTTATAAAAAAGTATTTGATAAATCATTAGTAAAAAATCGGGTAATAATTGAATCGATCCGGTTAGTAAGAAATGGCAAAGTTTATATAGTAATTGTAAGATCGAAAGACGGAGCAGAAGGATATGCAGTTTCCCATCCTAAATTTATGGATGCTCTATGGCCTGTTTTTTTTAATTATGTTGTTCCTCCATTTATTGGAAAAGATGCAAGGGAAATTGAAAGTCTGTTAACGGATGTTTATCTGTTTGATAGTAATTACAAGAAGCAAGGACTTCTTTTTTGGGTTCCGGTTGCATCTCTTGAGTTTGCAATTCTTGATTTTCTGGGTAAAGTTGCTGGAAAATCCGTTGGTGATTTTTTTGGAGGAGTTATAAGAACAGAAATTGATGTTTACAGAGCAAGCGAGAAAAGAGGCAACCATCCGGAAGAAGAAATTGAATATCTTAAAAAAATTGTTGAGCCAATTGGTGCTCATGCACTCAAATTCCGGCTTGGCGCAAGAATGCGATACGATGATAATTCGACTAATAGGGATCTCGAACTTATTCCTTTGGTTAGAAAAACGTTTGGTGATGATTTTACAATTTATGCAGATGCAAATGGTTCCTATGATATACCGATGTCGTTAAAAATCGGTAGATTGATGGAAGAATATAAGTATGGTTTTTTTGAAGAACCATGCCCGTTCGATTATTATGAAGAGACTAAAGAAGTTGCCGATAGACTTGACATAAAGATTGCCGGAGGTGAAGAGGAATCCAGTCTTAGAATGTTTAGATGGATGATAGAAAATGATGTTGTTCAAATTGTTCAGCCGGATCTTCTCTACTTTGGAGGATTGATACGATCAGTCAAAGTAGCAAAGATGGCACTGGCGGCTGGGATTGACTGCACCCCGCACATGTCAGGTAATGGTTTAGGATATTTATACGTTCTTCACTTTGCTTCTTTTATACCTAATTGTGGACTGCATCAGGAATTTAAAGGTGACAATGACAAAATTCCTTTGATATGTCCCACTTCGTCACTTAAAGTTGTCAACGGAAAAATGACTGTTCCAACAGGTGCCGGTCTCGGAATTGAAATCGATCCGGAATTTGTATCCCATCCATTGAAGTAAAATTATGAATAAATAGATACGGGAGTAACATGAAAAGAAAAGATTTTTTCAAAAAAGTGTCTGCTGGTGCGGCAGCAGCTCTTTTTCCTTTCAGCAATCTCTATTCTTTATCTGAATACGATTCTTCATCACCGCCTAATAAAATTAAATCAGGCATTACAATTTCTAAGCTTGATACTTTCGTCTTCAGAAACGCAATCTTTGTTAGAATTGAGTGCAGCGAGGGGGTAGCGGGGTGGGGCGAGGCTGGTCACGACTATCCGAAGCTGATCTCCAATTTAATTGAAGAGATATGTAAACCGATAATACTTGGCAAGGATCCCTTTGATACTGAGTTTTTATGGCATCAAATGATCTTTAAAGGTGAAGATGCAGGTACTACTGGTTTGTTACTCGGTGCAATTGCCGGTATTGATAATGCTCTTTGGGATCTTAAAGGAAAGTTATTGAATCTTCCGGTTCATAAACTATCAGGAGGATTTAATATTGAAAAGGTACGGGTTTACGGAAGCTTTGGTCGGGGCGATAATCCCAGAACAAGAAAAGGTCCAGATTCTATGGCCAAAACTGCTCTCGATTTTGTTTCGCAAGGTTACAAAACCATTAAAGCAAGAATGCAGATACGACAGTTAAATGTTGATCCTGATCCGGATGATACATTTGAAGTTGTTAAAGCCATTCGCAAAGCTGTTGGCGATCAGATTGAAATCTTTGTTGATTATAACAACGGTTATACACCGGCTAAAGCAATAACACTAACAAAAAAACTGTATGAGAATTTTAATATTGCGGCGGTAGAGGAACCTGTATCCTATCATAACTACGAAGGACTACGGCAGGTTGTTGAGTCTGTTGATATTCCCGTTATGGCCGGCGAACATGAATTCAACAGATGGCAGATGCTCGATCTTATAACAATCGGAAAAGCTGATTTCTTAAATGCTGACTTGATAAAGTGCGGAGGTTTTTCTGAATGCAGAAAAGTCTCTTTTATGGCACATGCATTCGATAGGTATATAATGACTCATAATACGCGTCCCACACTTGCTACAGCAGCTAGTCTTCAGTTGGTTGCTTCAATTCCAAATGCTGCCAGAGTACAGGAATATGCCGGTGCCCGGCCTGAGATGGGACTTGACAAATTATTTGAGAATTATTTTGAATTCAGTGATGGATACCTTTCGATTCCTACTTTGCCCGGTTTAGGATTAATTGTTAAGGAAAAAGAAATGGTTAAAAGCAAAATGAATTGATTTTTGAAGGCGATGTAGAATTGAAAGCACATGCTATTAATAAGACATGAATTATCATTCTTTTCAGTTTCACCACACCAACCAGAACAGATACCATTATAGAAAAAAAATCTTGACAATAAGGATAATATTAGTGAAGTTGCGTTATCAATAAAGTAAACCATAAAGTAATTGACTTAAGTTTAGAAATGTAAAGGAAAATTAGATTACAGGAAATTATATGAAAGACAAGGCAATTACACTAAATGACATTGCTAGCAAATTAAATGTGTCGACTGTAACAGTTTCCAAAGCGCTCAGAAATCATCCTGATATTTCACCCACTACTACAAAGTTGATTAAAAAAGTTGCTGAAGAATTAGGATACACACCTAATATTATGGCTCGAAATTTATCTGCAAGAAAATCGAATACTATTGGAATAGTAATTCCTAAAATAGCGCATTTTTTCTTCGGCTCCATAATAGAACATATTTATGACGTTGCTTTCGAACATAACTACGAAATTATTTTGACCGTCTCTCAAGAAAATCCTGAACGGGAAAGAAAGCACATTCATACTTTAATGGCTATGAAAGTTGATGGAATAATTATTTCTATTACTCAGGAAACGCTCAACTATGAAATTTTTGACATGGTTAAAAGAAGAGGAATTCCAATTGTCTTTATTGATCGAATTCCCAATATGAAAAATATTAATTCAGTTGCAGTCAATGACAGACAGGGTGCTTATAAAGCTATAGAACACGCTATTAAATTAGGTTATCGTAAGATTGGTCATCTTGCCGGTTACACTAATATTAATATTGGACGCGACCGTAAGCAGGGGTTTATTGATGCGATGAACAATTACGGAGTAGAAATAAATTCGGATTGGATTATTGAAGGCGGATTTGGAGAGAAATATGGATACGATGCGTTTATGAAATTATATAATCAAAAGAACCTGCCAGATCTGTTCTTAACAGTTACATATCCAGTTGCTTTGGGCGTTTATATTGCTGCCGCCGAGGTTGGCTTAAAAATTCCCGATGATATTGATATTATATGCTTTGGAAATGCTGAAGTACAAAAATTTTTATTCCCGCCTCTAAGCTGCATAGATCAACCGACTAAGTTATTGAGCGAATATTCGATGGACCTAATTATGAAGAGTATAAAAGAACCTGATGAAATTGAAACGAAAAATATTGTAATAGATACTCAACTTATATTAAGAAGTACATGTATATCCTTTAATAAAAAAAAAGAGCTAAACGAATCATACATTTTGTGAATAATAGCTTACCTGCAAAATAAAATTTTTTAACAATTTTTGCCTCTTATTTCAATTTCCAATTATTTGTTCATCAGATAGATTTCTTCAAAAAAATAATTAGCGAATTCTTTTTTGCTTGACAATTTGGAAATTATTAAGCAGATTTAGTAAGCAATAAAGTAAACAATAAAGTAAACTATTTCTTTCCGGGCTCTAAATGACTATAACACCATATAAATTTTTGCCATAAGACTAATTATTTTCGTTCTCAACAATAAATAAATGGCTTTAATAAATTACCATATAACTACAAATATGGATTAGGAGCTTATATGAAGAAGTACTTTGCATTTATTTCCATACTTTTTTTTGTATCTAATTTAATTATGGCTCAGGGCAATCTTCGAGGAGTTGTAAAAGATTCTACTAATAACAATGAACTGATTGGTGCAAATGTTTTTATTTTAGGGACTTCGTTAGGAAGTGCAACAGATATTGAGGGAACTTATAGAATTGCAAAAATACCGGAAGGACAGTATACTCTTAGGGTATCCTATATTGGATATGTTACTAAGGAAATTTCAATAGTAATTCTTAACAACAGAACCCTTGAGTTAAATGTAAATTTGGTACCTGATGTGCTGGAAGGAGAAACAGTTATTGTTACTGCTCAAGCTCTGGGTCAGGCAGCCGCAATTAACCAGCAGTTAACATCTAATACTATTGTTAATGTTGTATCTGAAGAGAAAATAAAAGAACTGCCGGATGTTAATGCAGCCGAGGCAATAGGAAGACTGCCCGGTGTTTCCATTATAAGATCCGGTGGAGAAGCAAACAAAATAATTTTGAGAGGGTTAGAAGATAAGTATACCAGCTTTACAATAGACGGAATTAAAATTGCCTCTACAGATGCAACAAGCCGTGGTTTGGATCTATCAACCATTTCACAAAGTTCATTAGCAGGTATTGAGTTATTTAAAGCATTAACTTCGGATAAAGACGCCGATGCTATTGCCGGAAGTGTTAACCTCGTAACAAAAAAAGCTCCCTCCTTAAGAGAAATAAATGTATTGGCAAAGGGTAACTATAATGATCTTATCCAGTCATTCGGTCAATACGATTTTTCTTTCAAATACGGAGAAAGGTTTTTTGATGATTTACTTGGTGTTCAGGTAACCGGTAATCTAGAACAAAAAATCCGAAGCAATGAACGAATTGATCTCGATTACGATCAAACTCTTAACAATCAAACCGATTATGTGATCAATAACTTTACTCTCGAATTTACTGATGAAATTAGAAAGAGAAATGGCTTTAGCTTGCTGATAGATTATAACACGCCCGATAATGGTTCAATAAAACTAAATACAGTATTTAACAGTACAAACCGCGATTTTTTACTTCATTCAAGAGATTATCCGGCTGGAGGCGGTACAGGAGGTTCTGTTACTTATACTTTTAGAGATAGGGAAAGAGAAGTAAGTACATTTACTACGGCTTTAACCGGCGATAATAATTTATTCGACCTTAGACTCAACTGGGGTTTATCTTTTGCTCAATCTGTCTCAAAGTTTCCTTACGATTACCAACTCGATTTTCTTGAAGCATCAACTAATACTTCGGGAATGATTAATCCTCCTAGAATTAAAACAAATCCAGAAAAAATTATTGATCAGGCATGGAATAATTTCCCAAGTTCAACTTTATACAATGCCTATTACCGGACTCAAAATAATCTGGATAAAGACAAAGCTGCTTTCTTAAATGCAATTTACAATTATGCTATAAGCAAAGATCTTGCAGGTGAATTAAAACTTGGTGCAAGCTATAAAGCAAAAATCAGAACAAATGCTAATACAGAATTATACTCGCCTTATTATTTAGGTTATTGGCGACCTTATGAAAGATTAGCAGATGGATCAATTAAAGCTAAGAATTTCAATGGTACTTATTTCGAGTCATTTTACAAAAGATATTTGGCAGACCCAAGAATTAACACTTTATCACTAACTGAGTTTTTGGATTCCACTCCTGAATCTAGAAAAATGTATGATCTTTATAAGATGTATCCATTAATTAATAAGGATAAATTACGTCAATGGTATGACCTCAATAAAAACGGAATTGACCAGAACGGAATTGGTAAAGAATATTTTAATGATCCTTCCGTAAATGCTTATTCGTATAATATTCAAGAAACCGTAACATCGTTTTATCTGATGAATACACTTAAGTTTGGTCAATCCATTACATTTATTGCCGGCTTAAGAGTTGAATCTGAAAATAATGATTACAAAAACAAGTATTCACTTGTTGATTTTTCTGGCTTCCCCGTACCAGCTGATTATACGCGTGATACATCTTCTACTTATAACGAGACTGTAGTTCTTCCTAACTTTCATGTTAATATAAAAGCGACAGAGTTTTTAAGTATTAGACTCGCTGCTTATAAATCTCTGGCACGGCCCGATTTTACTATGCGTTTGAATTCATATTTTGCCTGGAGACCCTCACTTGTAGGTTCGGATAAGCAATTAATGCTTGGCAACCCTTTGTTGAAAACAGCAAAAGCATGGAATTTTGAAATAAACACTTCATTTTATGGAAATGACATAGGACTAATTTCACTCTCTGCATTCTATAAAGAGATTGATGATATGTATCATATGTTGAATCGATTAAATACATCTGGAAATGTAATGATAGAAAAAGTAGGACTTAAATGGAAAACTCTTCATTCCGGTACATATCAATTAACTGTTCCGTATAATTCACCCGAACCAACAAAAGTTTGGGGATTTGAGTTTGAGCATCAGATTAATTTTACTTTCTTACCCGGCTTGCTAAAGAACTTTGTATTAAGCTACAATGCTTCATTAGTTAAATCTGAAACCTGGCTTATAAGATCAAGAATAGATACTTCCTGGGTACAAGTATTACCTCCACCTTTTCCGCCAATTCCACAATACATTGAAGACCCTGTGCTAAGAAAACAG